>CAZDYO010000480.1:0-2524 GCA_964509555.1 uncultured Acidimicrobiales bacterium | reverse complement strand
CGCCCCCACCTTGCGGGAGTTCGGCATCGCCTTGGCCATCGGAATTTTCGTCGGTTCCTACTCGTCGATCTTCCTGGCCACCTACATGGTGGCTGTCATGAAGGAGCGCGAGCCCGAGTATCGGGCGATTCGGGCCCGTGTCGAGGCTCGTTCGAAGTCCGGAGGCGTCACCCGAAGCGTCAGTGCCGAGGACCGCGCCGCTCTCAGCGGACGTCGAGCGGTGGCCGTGGGCGGCTCGGGGCCGGCGGCCGTGAGGCCCAGGCCGGCGCGACCATCCCGTGGTGGCACACCCCCGCGGCCCAGGAAGAAAAAGAAGAAGCGCTGAATCGGGTACCGTGACCGGCATGGCCGGAGACCACGCCCATTGCGTTGAGCCTCGACTCGAGGCACTGGTGCGCGACGTCCCCGATTTCCCCACTCCGGGCATCGTGTTCAAGGACATCACCCCCCTCCTGGCCGACCCGGGGGCCATGGTCGAGGCGATTCGCGCCATGGCCGATCCGTGGCGACGATCCAACATCGATTTCGTGCTGGGTATCGAAGCCCGGGGGTTCATCCTCGGCGCAATGGTGGCCGTCGAGTTGGGTGCCGGATTCGTGCCTGCCCGCAAGCCCAACAAGTTGCCCCGCGAGACGTTCTCCGAGTCGTACGGCCTCGAATACGGTCACGATTCCATCGAGATACACACCGATTCCATACCCGAGGGCAGCCGGACATTGATCGTCGACGATGTTCTCGCCACCGGAGGCACCGCGGCTGCGGCGGCAAGGCTCGTGGGGGCCTGTGGGGCCGAGCTGGTCGGATTCGAGTTCCTGATGGAGCTCACCTTCCTCGAGGGGCGATCCCGCCTGGGGCAAACACCAACACATGCCGTGATCGCATACGGACCCGACAAGGATGCAGGCTGATGGCCACCGTCACCCGGGTATTGCCATGGCGTCGGACATTCAATCGTTCGGGCGCGGCTGAGATCGCCGAGCTGCTGGAGGTCTACCGGGAACGTCACCCCAAGGCCGAGACCACCCTCATAGAAGATGCCTTCGACCTGGCGGTGAGGGCCCACGAGGGCCAGACCCGAAAGTCAGGCGAGCCCTACATCCGTCATCCGGTGGCCGTGGCCACCATCGTGGCCCGGCAGGGGCTCGACGATGTCACCATCGCCGGGGCGCTTCTCCACGATTCGGTGGAGGACACCGATGTGAGCCTCGACGAGCTTCGCGACCTGTTCGGTTCTGATCTGGCCGACATAGTCGACGGGGTCACCAAGCTCGAGCGGGTCCGCTACGACACCAAGGAGCAGCAGCAGGCAGCATCGATGCGCAAGATGATCGTGGCCATCGCGCAGGACCTGCGGGTGTTGATCATCAAGCTCGCCGACCGTCTCCACAACCTCCGCACCATCGCCGGTATGCCGGCGTTCAAGCAGGAGCGGGTCGGGCGCGAAACCCTCGATGTCTACGCGCCTTTGGCCCACCGCCTCGGTATGTCGGAGATGAAGCAGCAGCTCGAGGACCTCTCGTTCGCGGCGCTGTATCCGCGGCGCTACGCCGAGATCGACCAGATGATCCACCAGCGGGCCCCGGAACGCGACCTCTACCTCGAGCAGGTCCTGGGAGACGTCCAGGGCCGTCTCGAAGAGTTGGGCATCACCGCCACGATCGACGGTCGGCCGAAGCACTTGTGGTCGATCTACGAAAAGATGGTGGTCAAGGACCGGTCATTCGAGGAGATCTTCGATCTGATCGGCATCCGGGTGATTGTCGAGTCGGTGCGCGACTGCTACGCGGCGCTCGGATCGATCCACGCCACTTGGCGGCCGGTGCAGGGCCGTTTCAAGGACTACATCGCCATGCCCAAGTTCAATCTCTACCAGTCGCTCCACACCACCGTGATCGGTCCCCAGGGCAAGTCGCTCGAGGTGCAGATCCGCACCACCGAGATGCACAACAGGGCCGAGTTCGGTGTGGCCGCCCATTGGGAATACAAGCACGGTCGGCCCAAGGGCGAGATGGCATGGCTGAACCGAATTGTCGAATGGCAACAGGAAACCTCCGACCCGTCGGAGTTCATGACCAACCTGAAGTTCGACCTCGACCAGGACGAGGTCTACGTGTTCTCGCCCAAGGGCAAGGTCATCGAGCTTCCCGTCGGGGCCACCTGTGTCGACTTCGCCTACGCCATCCACACCGATGTGGGCCACTCATGCATCGGATCGAAGGTCAACGGACGCCTGGTGCCCCTCCACACGCGGCTCTCGTCGGGCGACACGGTGGAAATCTTCACCTCCAAGGTAGAGGGGGCCGGACCCAGCCGCGACTGGCTCAAGTTCGTGGCCAGCCGCCGGGCCGCCAACAAGATCAAGCAGTGGTATTCCAAGGAGCGTCGCGAAGACGCGATCGAACATGGCCGCGAAGAGCTGATCCAGGCGCTGCGTCGCGAAGGCCTGCCGGCCAGGAGGGTGCTCAAGCAGACCGCGCTCCACGAGATCAGCGGTCAACTCAACTACGGCGACGACGATTCCCTG
>CAZDYO010000479.1:0-2542 GCA_964509555.1 uncultured Acidimicrobiales bacterium | reverse complement strand
ATGGTCGTGACGAGTTCTTCGTCAAGGTCGGGGCCGGTGCAAGTTCCCAGATCATCGCCCTGTTGGATGTCCCGGGCTGTTTCATTCGCCGTATCAGTCTGAATGGCGTCGACGCGACATTCATGACCAACGGGGGCCTCAACTTCACATCGGGAATTCACTGCGCAGATTCCGATGGCGATGGGAACATCGACGTAGTTCAGGCTCTCGACGGGCAGCGGATCGGATCATCGACCGACTTCTCGGTCGATATCTTCAGCTACTCGCTTTCCGCTGGCCAACTCACCCAGGTGAGCGCGGTCAACCAGGTGATCAATGTTGCCGACCCGGCGTTCTCTGACGTTGGCCGTCTCGTATGCGGGACGGTGGTTTGGAATTGACCACCCATGAGAGTTGAGCAACAGCCGTGATCCGCTCAAGAGGCTTGGCGGCCGCGGTCGCGGTCGCGGCCGTTGCTTCGGCATGCGGTGGTGGTTCCACCGCGTTGGATGGCCTGTCCACCACGACCACAACCGCGGCGGTCTCCACCACTGCCCCACCGCCTGACACCACCGCTGCTGCGCCTGCGCCGACCACAACCGAAACCCCAGACACGACAACCACCGCGGCCGTAACCACAACCGCCATGGCCGTAACCAACACGGCCGATCCGACCACGACCAGTCCCGCATGTGTCGGAGGATCGATTCCGGTCGACGTCTCGGTCACGATCCCGGCCGAAGTCGGAGATTTCGACGGCGACGGCGCCAACGACACACTGATGGCGTTCGCCGTGGGGGATCCAACCGTCGGCGGTGCATGGTGGGTACGCATCGAGTTCGCCCGCGGTGGTTCCACCTCCGCCCAGATGGTCGACGGGTTCCTAACCGCCGCGCATCCCGCGCTCCTGCCCGGGATCGACATCAACGGAGATGGGCGCGACGAGTTCCTGGTCAACGTGGGAGGCACGGGCACCGAAGCAACAATCCTCGGGCTCTATGAGGTGTCGGGATGCACGATCCACAGACTGGCGCTACCCGGTTCACCTCCGGGCACCCTCACCGATACGTTCACCATCACATTCGGCTATTCCTGTCTCGATTCGGATGGCGACGGGATCACCGACATCTTCTCCAATCTCTCCGGCGATTTTCTTGGAGTGGAGGTGTCCTACACCATCACGCGCCACAACTACTCCCTCGCCGGAGGCCTCCTCGTCGATCGAGGCACCGAGGTCTTCACATCGCCTGTCGGCGTGCCGATCCCCGGTCCGGGCCCCGAGAGTTGCCGAAGCGCCATCGGGACCTGACGACCGGGACTAGCCGGGCAACGACTGAGAGATGACGGTAGTCGATTTCAGGCGTCGCTCAAGATGTGATTCCAGAAGGGCGGTGGCGAGTAGATCGACTTCCGCGCCGGCCTCGCTCGACTCCTCTTTCAACACGGCCGCCAGATCACCGCTGTAGATCCGCCGCAACAATGAGAGGGCCGCGGCGCTGAGGGGCCTACCGCGGCGACACCTCTCGCAACGAACACCGCCACCCACGACGTCGATGGAAACCAGGACATCGCCGGCTCCGCATTCGATGCATCTGTCGAGTTCGGGCTGAACCCCATCGTGGGCCAGGAGCTTCAGAAAAAACGCCGCCGACACGAAATACGGTCCGTCGGCATCAAGAGTCGCCAATGCACGCCAGAGCATCGTGTGGACTTCTGGCTCGGGAGCGTGATCCTGCGCCATCTGCTCCACCGCCTCCAGCATCGACTCGGCCCGGGCAAACCTCTCGGGATCAATCCGTAGGCCGACGAAGCGGTTGATCGTCTCAACCTGGGTGATGGTGCGGAGATCGCTCTTGCCCTCATAGAGCTGGATGGCCACATGGCTGGTGGGCTCGAGTCGGGCACCGAACTTCGACCTTGTTCTCCTCACACCCTTGGCCACGCCACGCACTTTCCCGTGTTCGCGGGTGAGCAGGCTCACGATTCGGTCGGCCTCACCGAGCTTCCAGGTCCGGAGGACGACGGCCTCATCGCGGTAGAGGCTCATCTCATTTGCTCTTGCCGACTCCGCCGAAGCGCCGCTCGCGTTCCTGGTATTCGTGGATCGCGTCGAACAGGTCGGAGCGGCGGAACTCGGGCCACAGTGTGTCTGTGAAATAGAGCTCGCTGTAGGCCAGTTCCCACAGTAGGAAATTGGAGATTCGGAACTCACCCGAGGTTCGCACCACAAGATCGGGATCGGGCATCTCCGGGTCGTACATGTGGCGACTGATCATCTTCTCGGTGATCTTGTCGGGTTTCACCCCGGCCTCGGCGATTCTCTTCACAGCATCGATGATCTCGGCTCTGCCCCCGTAGTTGAACGCGATGGTGAACGTGAGCTTGCGGTTGTTGCGGGTGAGTTCGCTCGACTCGTTCATACGTTTGATGAGCCTCTTGGGCACCCGCCAGTCGCGGCGGCCCACGAACCGGATTCTCACCCCACGCTCGTTGAGCTCATCACGCCTCCGCAGCAGGATGTCCTCATTGAAGTTGATGAGAAATTTGACCTCATCCTTCGGAC
>CAZDYO010000478.1:0-2564 GCA_964509555.1 uncultured Acidimicrobiales bacterium | reverse complement strand
GACACCGCCCCCCAGGGCATTCTGATCACGGCCGATTCCAAGCGGTCATCGGATCGTCCGGAAGCCAGCAGCTCGGGGGCCCCGGCCCGGCCATCGGGCCACAGGAGCCGGTCGGCTGCCGAGGGGACCTCGCGGGCCCCCACTTCGTGGGAATGGAGCACCATGATGTCGCGACCCGATCGCTCGGGCCGGAGATGCGACACGCCATCGGGTTCGACCCCGGCCGGCAGACACCGCATCAAAGGGTCGGGGCCGATCACCATGGACAACACCGGGCCGAGATCCTGATCGGTGGTCGAGCTCATCGGCTCAACCTGCGCTTACCGATATTCGGGTGCGGTGACGGGCTGCGATGGTGACATCGACCAACTCTCCCTTGAGATGGTTGACGCTCGCCTCAAGGACCCTCACCGTGGCGTAGCTGCCCACCTTTATGGGGTGGTCGCTGGGGAAATGGACCAGCACGTTGCGCCGGGTACGACCGGTGAGAACCGTTGGGTCCTTCTTGGAGGGACCCTCGACGGTGACTTCCTCGATGGATCCGATCCGACGCTGGTTCGCGGCGATGCTGGACCGTTCGATCACCACCCGAAGACGCTCGTAGCGGGCCACGGCGACATCGTGGGGCACGAAGTCGGACTCCATGAGGGCCGCCTCGGTGCCTGGTCGGGGCGAGAATATGAAGGTGAAGGCGCTGTCGAATTGGGCTTCGGCGGCGACCGCCAGCGTGGCCTCGAAGTCGTCGTCGGTTTCCCCGGGGAAGCCGACGATGATGTCGGTGGACACGGCCAGCCCGGGAATTGTGGCTCGGGCCTCGGCGAGCTTCTCGAGATAACGAGCAGCGGTGTAACCGCGATGCATCGCGGCCAACACCCGATCGCTTCCGGACTGCAACGGGAAATGCAGGTGTTCGCAGACTTCGGGCACCTCGGCCATCGCCGCGAACGTGTCGGTGCGCATGTCCTTCGGATGGGGGCTGGTGTAGCGGATGCGGTGGATCCCGTCGATCTCGCCGACCTCACGAAGCAGGTCGGCGAACAGAGGGCGCGCCCGGCGGTCGCCGGTCCACCGCTGGCCGCACAGCCACGGGTCGTCGTCGGATGGATCAGCCCGACGGGCCAGTGCGAGATCACGGCCGTAGCTGTTGACGTTCTGACCGAGGAGGGTGATCTCGCTCACACCATCGGCGGCCAGGCGACGAACCTCTTCGACGAGTTCGCCGAACGGACGGCTGATCTCAGGGCCACGCACCGAGGGGACGATGCAGAATGCGCAGTTGTTGTCGCAGCCGATCTGGATGGTGACCCACGCGGCGTGATCGACCTCTCGGCGGGTCGGCAAAGCCGACGGGAAGGCCTCGCCATCGGCGATGGTGGCCGCTTCGAGTATCTCGACTATCGGACCGTGCTCGGCAGCATGGTCAAGAAGTTCAACAGCCCGTGCGACGTTGTGGGTTCCGAAGACCACATCGACGTAACCGGCCTTTTCGCGGATCAGATCGCGGTCCTTTTGGGCCAGACAGCCGGCGACGGCTATCTGCATGCCCGGGTTGCGATCCTTGAGCGCCTTGAGGTTGCCGAGGGTGCCGTAGAGCTTGTTGTCGGCGTTTTCGCGTATGCAGCAGGTGTTGAGGACCACCACGTCGGCATCGGCGGCGTCGTCGACCCGGGCCATGCCGTCGGCCTCCAGGAGCCCAGCTATCCGCTCGGAGTCATGCTCGTTCATCTGGCACCCGAAGGTGCGAATCGCATACGACCGTGTCACCCGGCCAAGGCTAGCGTTGGCCGGGTGAGCCAGTGCGTGGGGTCAGTCGTCGAGGCTGATCGGCAGGTCGTCGGCGTCGGAGAAATCTTCGGCCAATGCATCCACGGTGGCGGGGACGCATTCGGCTTCGGGCTCAGGCTCGGGCATGACCGACTTCCAGACCAGGTCCGAGATCTCCACCATCATCTCGGGATTGTCCTTGAGGAACTTCTTGGCGTTTTCTCGGCCCTGACCGAGCTGCTCACCGTCGTAGGTGTACCAAGCCCCCGACTTCTTGACTATGGCCTCGTCGACGGCCAGATCGAGCACCGAACCCTCCCGGGAGATGCCTTCGCCGTACATGATGTCGAACTCGGCCTGACGGAACGGAGGGGCGCACTTGTTTTTGACGACCTTCACACGTGTGCGGTTGCCGACGACCTCGACCCCGTCCTTGATGGCTTCGATGCGGCGGATGTCGAGTCGGCACGACGAGTAGAACTTGAGGGCCCGGCCGCCGGGGGTGGTCTCGGGCGAGCCGAACATCACGCCGATCTTCTCGCGGATCTGGTTGATGAAGATGACGGTGCACGAGCCCTTGGAGATAGCGCCGGTGAGCTTGCGCATCGCCTGACTCATCAGGCGGGCCTGGAGCCCGACGTGGCTGTCGCCCATGTCGCCGTCGATCTCGGCTCTCGGGATCAGGGCGGCAACGGAATCGATCACGATCAGATCAACGGCTCCTGAGCGGATGAGCAGCTCGCAGATCTCCAGCGCCTGCTCGCCGCAATCGGGCTGTGAGACGAGCAGATCGTCGATGT
>CAZDYO010000477.1:0-2568 GCA_964509555.1 uncultured Acidimicrobiales bacterium | reverse complement strand
AACGACTCGGTGGCGTGGAGCCACACGGTGTCCGCGGGCAGCAGGTTCACCGCCTACATGCTCGATCTGGTACCGGGCGACCCCACCAGTTACAAGTACGGCAACGAGACCAGGAAAATGACCTCGAAAACCGTGAGTGTCGAGGTGCTCAACCCCGATACCGGAACCGTCACCAGCGAAGACCACACCATTTGGTTCAGTCACTACGGACCGGTGCTCGACTTTCCGGTGATCGGGTGGAGCGACCAGGCCGTCATAACAATCCGCGATGCCAACGAGGACAACAACGAGATCATCCCGCAGTACCTCGGTATGGACATGGCCGGTTCCATGGACGAGTTCATTGCGGCCCATCGCGACAATCAGGGGATCCCGTGGGTCAACACCATTGCAGCCTCGGCCGATGGTCGAATCTGGTACGCCGACACCTCCGCCACACCGAATCTCTCACCGGCGGCGCTTGCCAACTGGCGTGCCAAGGTTGATGCCGGTGGCCTGGAAAAGATCGCCTACGACAACCGTGTGGTGCTGCTCGACGGCAGCGACCCGGCCAACGAATGGGTCGATGAGCCCGGGGCCCGCGATCCCGGTCTGGTGCCGTTCGACAAGATGCCCCAACTCGAACGCACCGACTTCGTGTTCAACGCCAACGACCCCTACTGGATCACCAATCCCGCCCAGCCCCTCACCGGCTACTCGCCGCTCCATGGTCTGGTCGAACAGCAACTCTCACCCCGCACACGCATGAACGCCATCCAACTCGGTACCAACAACGGAGACTCGGGTTCCGACGGCCTGTACACCCTCGACGAGTTGGCCGCATCAGCGGTCGGCAACCGCGTGCTCACCGCCGAACTGCTGGTCGACGATGTCCTGGCACGGTGTGAACAGGCCGGTGACTCCGCTCCCCCATCAGCCACCGCGGGATGCCTGGTACTCGCCAAGTGGGACCGACACGTCAACCTCGACAGCCGAGGCGCGGTGGTGTGGCGCGAGTTCATTTCGCGAATCGGCAACGACGTCTGGGGGGTTCCGTTCGATCCTTTGGACCCGATCGGTACACCCTCCGGCTTGGCTCCCGCCATTGAAGGCGACGACCAGGTACTGGCCACCCTGGCGACCGCCGTCGACGAGGTGCGATCCGGTGGCTTCGCACTCGATGCCCCATTGGGCAACCTGCAGTTCGCCGATCGCGGCGGGAAGCGCATCCCGATCCACGGGGGTACCGGTTCCGAGGGCGTCACCAACATCGTCACCTTCAGCAACGATCACAGCACGTCGGAACCGTCCATGAGCCGGGGTACCAGGGTCTCCGAGGGCAGCAGTCTGACCACCGACGGATACCCGGTCACCTACGGCACGAGCTTCATCTACGCCCTGGAATTCACAACCGACGGCCCGGTCGCCAAGGCACTGCTCACCTACGGAGAAAGCGGCGACCCCTCATCGCCGTTCTTCTCCGACCAGACCCAGCGGTTCTCCGACAAGGCATGGCGTAGCGTCGCATTCACCGAAGCCGCCATAGCTGCCGATCAAAACCTTGATACCCATGAGGTCACGGGATGACGCATCGACCATCACGAATCCGGATGGCGTTGGAGCTCCGCTCCGTGCCGGAGTTCATGGGCTTTTTCATGTCGGCCCCCGCACTTTGGTCGATGCTCCCGAGAGGAAAGGGGCGCCCCGTGCTGGTCCTCCCCGGGTTCATGGCCGGAGACTCCTCCACCAAGCCGCTGAGAACTCTTCTTCGGGCGTTGGGCCACAATGCCGTGGGATGGGGGCTCGGATCCAACATCGGGCCCACCCCAAAGATCCTCGATGGCATGATCGCCTTGCTCGACAAGCTCGACAAGGACGACGGCCCTGTCGACCTGATCGGCTGGAGCCTCGGCGGAATCTACGCTCGTGAGATGGCCAGGCTCGCGCCAGAAGCCGTCAGGCAGGTGATAACTCTGGGCAGCCCGTTCCAGATCAGCGACTCCAGTGAATCGAACGTGGGGCCGATGTTTCACGCCCTTCAGAGAGCCCACAGCGACCAGATAATAATGCCTCGTATAGCCGACCACGCCCGAGAGCAGATTCCCGTCCCGACCACCGCGGTCTACTCGCGATCCGACGGGATCGTTCGCTGGAAACACTGCATCGACCCATCACAACCCCAGAGCGAGAACATCGAGGTGAGGGGCAGCCACTGCGGACTCGGACACAACCCCGCGGCGGTGATGGTGATCGCCGACCGCCTGGCCCACGTCACCGGTCAATGGCACCCCTACGTACCACCCGCCGCGGCGCGACGACTGTTCCCCGAACCCGTCGACTACGTCGCGTAGCCGGGACCCGCAGAGCGGTAGCGTCATTCCCGTGTCGAGCATTCCACCCAAGCATCTTCGTCGGGCCATCACGGTCCCGCTGCTCACCGTCGGGTTGATCCTGGCTGTTGTCGTGTCACCGGTGGTGGTGCCGATCCTTGCCCTGATCGACCTCGCCTCAGGCTCCAAGCGACTCCGCAGGACCAGGCTCTGGCTGTTGATCATCGCCAGCGCCTGGGCCGAATGGGGCGGCGCCTTC
>CAZDYO010000476.1:0-2585 GCA_964509555.1 uncultured Acidimicrobiales bacterium | reverse complement strand
CCAGCGTGTCAAGCCGCCCGATGACATCTCCGCCGCCCGCTTGTGGGGTGTCGTAGATCTTTGTTCTGGGCCGCCAGATTCCCGATCCGGCCGCGATCAGGATCAGGCCAACTGCACCCAATCGTGTCGGCGGGTCGGCCCATGCCCTTGCCCTTGCCAAGACCACGGTCACAGCAATTGTCACACCCGCGATCATCGCAAATACCGCGCCGCTCCATCCAGGGGAGCGATAGGGCTGTGCTACCCAGGCCGCCAAGCCGACCGCAGCGATAGTCACAAGAACAAGGCTGACGAATGCTCCGGCAACGGGTGAATGAGGTCGGTCGTCGCGAGCGGTCGGGGGGTCCGTCATTTGAGCCTCCGGGGTAGGCATCCCAGAGATTATACGACTGCCGGGCCGGCTGGGTTCCTGAAGATCGGATCGCCCCCATGTCAACCTCCGATTACGGCTTCGTCCAGACGGAGATGTGTGAGGTGCTTTCGCTGGTGAAAGGGTCGCGTCTCCAACTGCTCCAGCGCTCCGCCAAGACCAGGCCGGCGATGCGAGCCATGAGGTCGTACTCGGCCGGCCAGGCGTAGCGGTGGGGGGAGTCGAAAGCCTCGGCCCGGCCGTCGGTGATCCGGTGGTGGTGTGAGGTCAACATCTGGTTGGCGATGTCGTATTCGTCGATGCCGATGTGGTTGTCGGACACGTCGAACGGCACGAATGTCTCTCCGGGAGGAAGCCTCCGAAGCTCCGGCACCATTACCTCAATCACGAAATGTCCACCACCAGCGAGATGCGCTGCGGCGTTGCGAAAACAGTCGACCTGCTCATCCTGCGAAAGCAGGTTGGTGATCGTGTTGTAGACCAAGTAGACGAGATTGAACTCGCCGTCGACCCGCGTGGTTGCCATGTCGCCGACCGTCACCGGCACCCGGTCAGCCCCCGGTTTCGCCGTCATCTGGTCGACCATCGGCTGCGACATCTCGATGCCCTGGACATCCACGCCGTGAGCGCTCAGGGCCAGGGCCACTCGGCCGGTTCCGACCGCGAACTCGAGTGCCCGACCGCCGCCGACGAAGCCCGCGAGAAACTCGACCGTGGGGCCGAGCACCGCCGGGTCGTACATCTCACGACACGACGCGTCATACCCGGCTGCCACCCGTCCGTCCCACAACTCCTGCGACCCCGTCTGCTCCGTCATCCAGCGAGTCTCCCACCTCCCGCCAGTGCAATCCCCTGGTTTTGTGAACGATTCGACTCCCATATGAGACTCGAAACGTTCACAAAGCCGGGTGGGGAGGCGGTTGGATGGGCAGAGCGGGAGTACGGCGTTGGAGTTCGACGGCCAGGTGGACGGCGGCCTGCTCCGGGTCGTCTACCCAGCGGCTCTGGAACGCGTCGGTCAACGTCCAGCCGGCGCGCAAGAGAGTGAGGTGTCGTTCGATGTGGGCATCGACGCCATCAGGATGCACAGTGCATTCGATTCCAAACGCGGCTTCACCCTGGCCGAGGGCGAGGTCGACGGTCCATCCCGCCACCGGATAGTCGGTGATCACCCGACGGTCGGGCCCACTCAACGCGTCGGCCATTCGCTGAACCCAGGGCGACGCGTCACTTCGTCGCTCCACAAACACCGGAGGGTCGTCAACAAACCGGAAGTACTCGGCAAGCAGCCCTCTTGGCAGGTCGCCGGGATCGAACGAGTGAAGAAGCACGATCCGGCGCCGTGCCCTGGTGATCATCACGTTGAACAGGTTGCGATCCTCAAGGAACCGAAGCGACTGGCCGAGATCGTCGGGGCCGAGCCCGAGCGAGATGATCACCGTGTCGCGCTCGGTTCCCTGAAAGCTGTGGACGGTGCCGGTCCGCAGCCCGAACTGGCGGATCTGGGCCAGCGAGAACCGATCGAGGACCATCTCGACCATCGCATCTGCCTGCTTGCGGAACGGTGTGACAACGCCGATCGTGCCGGTGTCGAGTCGATAGCCAAGGTCGACGATCAGATCGCGAACGACATCGATCTCGGCTTGATTGATCCCGTCGACTCGCTTCCCTTCCACACGCATCTGATCGATCGCATCCTGGCCCTCCACACTCGGGTGCTGGGTCATCAGACGGATCTCGTCGTCGTAGAAATGTTTCGCAGAGAAGTCGATCAGGTGTGGCACCGACCTGAAATGCTCATCGAGCCAGACCACTTCAGCAGCGGCCGCGGCAACATCGAAGACACTGTTGCGGCGCACATCGAGAAGGCGCCGAAGTGTGGGGTCTTCAAGACCAACCCTGCCGAAAACCTCCTGCATCTGATCGTCGGCCACGAACGACACATGACGTAACTGCTTGGGGTCGCCCACGACCATCACCCGCCGAGCTCGGCACAACGCACCCGCGGCGTGAATCTGATCTATCTGGCTGGCCTCGTCGAGTACCAGCAGATCGAAAAGCTCCGGAATCACCGGCAGCGTGTGTTCAACCTCGTTGACGGTCCCGACCCACAGCGGAAGAAGGTCGAGAAAGTCATCGCTTTCGATGTTCGACAGCAGCTCGGACCGGCGCGCCTGACCCGTCCGCAGAACGTTGGCCAATGCGGCAACGCTGG
>CAZDYO010000475.1:0-2586 GCA_964509555.1 uncultured Acidimicrobiales bacterium | reverse complement strand
GCACCAGATTGATCAGGGATTTCGATCCCGAGGTGATCGTCCACATGGGCGTGTACGAACCACACGCCCGCTCCAATCCGGTCGATTCCACACGCCGCACCCGGGCGGTCACACGCTCGGTGTTCCATGCCGGCCTCGACTGCGGGTCGCTTCGACATGTTGTCGTCCGGTCCGGAATCGAGATCTACGGACGCGAACACGGCACGGCTCTGCGCCCAGACGAAGACGCGCCCATTCGACCCACAACGAGATTTGGGCGGGCACTGGCCGAAGTGGAGGAATCGGCGAGGGCGTTCTCCTCGCTGCGCGACATCCCGGTCACGATTCTGCGCTTCGCTCCCATCGTCGGCCCCTACATCCCGAGCCCCCTGGGTCGGTTCCTGCGGTTGCCGGTGGTGCCCGTGGCGGCTCCGATTGATTCCCCGATCCAACTGATCCACATCGACGACGCCCACGACGCCACCGTCGCCGCGGTCCGCGAGAGGGTCGGTGGTGTATTCAACATCGTCGGCGAAGGGGCCGTCACCGGGTCCCAGGCGGCTCGCCTGGGCGGCCGTCTGGTGGTGCCGGTGTGGGGTCCGGGTTGGCAACTGTCGAGGATGGTCACCGCGGCCATGGGATCGCCTCTACCCGAGCACACTGCTGAGGCCATGCGAAGGGGCCAGACCGCCGACGGCACCCGAGCCCGCACCGAGCTCGATTTCGTTCCGGCCAGGACCACACGCGAATGCGTGAACGATCTCTACGAATGGGCGTCCGTGATCCGGGTGGACAGAGATGGGGCCGCCGCATGATTTGCTCACTGGCAGGCGTTCCCCGCAATGTCGTCGAGGCGCAGGTGTCGGTGCTGCGCGGGTTGCGGAGCAGGCTCGACGGAAGCTTCGAGATCGACCCGTGGGGATTCGACTCCGTGGCCCACAGTGCCCTCATGTCGTTGGCCGCGGCCAGGTGGGATCTCGATGTCGACGGGCTGGCGAACGTGCCCGAGTCGGGTCCGGTGATTCTGGTCGTGCAGCAACGTTTCGGAGCGTCGGAGCAGATGGTGCTGAGTCTCGCCCTTGATGCCGTCGGCCGTCATGTGCGTCGCGTGGGGATCCGTGGCAGCGAGCTGCTGGAGCCGTCGTTTCGGCTGGTTGGTGGCGTGATCGATGACCCGGCCGAGATCAGGGGTCTTCTTCGGGACGGGCATGCGGTATCGATACCGATGAGGCGTTCGATGCTGGGAGATCGTCGGGGCACGCTCGACCCGTCGGTCATGGAACCGGCTCTTGAGATGAAGGTTCCGGTGCTGCCGGTGTTGGTCGACGGATCCGACTGGCGGCGTCGCCGCCGGGTTGTCATCGGGTCCCGGATCGAAGCGCCGGTCGAGGACGGTCGCCTCGGTGCGATCGAGATGGCCGGCCGGACCCGCGATGCGGTTGTTCACATGGCCGACGCCGGAGCTCGATGACATGGGCTGGGTGACTTCCACGGATCTGGCTCGGATTCATTTCGTGGAATGGGGCAATCCGAGGGGTGAACCGATTCTGTTCCTGCACGGCCTCGGCACCGACAACATCGGATGGGCCATGCAGCGTCGGGCCTTCGGGTCCGATTATCGATGCGTGGCGGTCGACAACCGAGGTTCGGGGCGATCCGACAAGCCGGAGGGTCCCTACAGCCTCGAGCAACTGGCACTTGATGCCGTGCGGGTCCTCGACAAGCTGGGAATCGACTCGGCACACGTGATCGGTGCCTCCATGGGCGGGGCCCTGGCCCAGATCATCGCCGTGCGTCACGCCGACCGTGTGCGCTCCCTCACACTTGCCTGCACTGCCTGCTCCCTTCGGCGCTGGCGCGAGGAGCTGTTCGACGGATGGATGGAGATCATCCGCGAGGAGGGCATGCGCGAGTTCGCGGTTCACAATCTCGAATGGATATTCGGACCGCGTTCGTTCCGTCGGCTCTATCCGGTTGCCGTGGTGCTCGGGCCTTATCTCCTACGGGCACCGGAACACGGATTCCTGGGCCAGGTCGAAGCCCTGCGTCACGTCGATCCCGAGATAGCGGAACTTCTGTCCAAAGTGACCGCCCCCACTCTTGTGATCACCGGAAGTCAGGACATTCTCACGCCGGTTGCGGATGCCGAGGAGATCGCCGAGCGCATTGGCCACAGCGAACTGGTGATCATTCGCGGGGCGGCCCACGGGTTCATGGTGGAACAGGCCAAGCTGTTCAACCAGGTGGTGAAGGACTTCGTCGACCGGCAGAGCCTGTCGGCCTCAGCCGAGAGGCGCAGCCGCCCGGTCGACGATGTGGTTGGCGGCGGATCGAAGCGCGGTGGCGCCGGGAGTGTCGGGTAGGTCGACCACCGCGGTGGCGGCCCGCTCGGCCCAGCCACGAGCCACCTCCAGGGCGATGTCGACTCCGCCACCGGATTTCACCAACTCACGTGCCTGGTCGCGCTGCTTGATGGTGATCGGCTGACCGAGAAGCCCCTTCAGGGCCGGTCCGACATCAGCGTGTTGCAGCGAGTGGATGACCGGAAGGGTGTAGATGCCCTCTATCAGGTCGTTTCCGGCCGGTTTACCGAGCTGCTCGTCGGTG
>CAZDYO010000474.1:0-2588 GCA_964509555.1 uncultured Acidimicrobiales bacterium | reverse complement strand
GGCTTGAGGTGGCTGCGGACATTTCCGAGGAGGTGCTCGACCTTCTGGTTCGTGAACTCGACGTGGATGTGGCCGATGTCTACCGCAGTTCGATCCCCCTGGAACCGCGTTCGCTGTCGGCCATAGCGTCTCTTGATCGCCCCGAGCTTCGATGGCCGGAATGGCGCGGCATCACCGAGCCGGCGCTCTCCTCCGACGATGAGCCGGTCGACTTTTTCGAGGTACTGCGCAAGGGCGATGTCCTGGTCCACCACCCCTACGTCTCGTTCGGTAGCTCGGTGGTGGAGTTCATCCACCAGGCATCGATCGACCCCGACGTTCTGGCAATCAAGCTCACGCTGTATCGAACCAGTGGCGACAGCCCGATCATCGACTCGCTCATCGCGGCGGCCGAGCGGGGCAAGCAGGTGGCCGTTCTGGTCGAGCTCAAGGCCCGCTTCGACGAAGCTGCCAACATCAGCTGGGCCAAGCGAATGGAACGAGCCGGCGTCCACGTTGCCTACGGGTTGGTTGGCCTCAAGATCCACACGAAAGTGGCCATGGTGGTGCGCGAGGAGGCCGACGGCATCCACCGCTACTGCCACTTGGGAACCGGGAACTACAACCATCACACCGCCAAGGTCTACGAGGACATCGGGCTGCTCACCGCATCGCCGGAGCTGGGTTCCGACCTCTCCGATCTTTTCAACTCACTCACCGGGTATGGCCGTTCGATCGATTTCCAGCGGTTGCTGGTCGCGCCCGAGCAACTCCGCGAACGGTTGTGCAAGCTGATCGATTCCGAGGTCGAGTCGGGCCGCGGCCGAATGATCATGAAGATGAACAGCCTGGTCGACAAGGCCATGATTGAGAAGCTCTACGAGGCGTCAGCCGCCGGAGTGGAAATCGATCTGATTGTAAGGGGAATCTGCTGTCTCCGGCCGGGAGTCGCGGGACTGTCCGATCGCATTCGCGTCCGGTCGATCATCGGGCGCTATCTGGAACACTCCCGTATCTTCCACTTCGCCAACGCGGCCGGGATCGGCAAGCCCCGGACATTCATCGGTTCCGCCGACTTGATGAACCGCAATCTCGATCGTCGTGTCGAGGCGCTGGTGAGTGTTGAGGATCCAGTGCTCGTGGGCCGACTTCTCGAGTTCTGCGAGATCGAACTCACCGACGATCGGTTGGCCTGGACACTCGACGGAGCCGGCACCTGGACCAAGCGCCACGGACCGGCAGCGATCGATACCCATGAACGGATGCAACAGGTGGCCAGCGCGAGGGCAAGTGTCTGATCCCCCCGCCGATATGCGATCCGCTCATCCCGAGGTGGACGTGTGGGCAGCCGGAGGGATCATCAGCCGAGAGTCGAAGCACGGGCCCAAGGTCCTGCTGGTTCACCGGCCACGATATGACGACTGGTCGTTCCCGAAGGGAAAACTCGAACCGGGTGAATCCCTGAAGGCAGCGGCACGGCGAGAGGTCAGAGAAGAGACCGGATTCAAGTGCCGGCTGGGGTCACGCCTGCCGGAAATCCTCTACCGCGACTCGAAGAATCGCGTCAAGTGCGTTGTCTACTGGCTCATGTCCATCGAATCGGGATCGTTCGAAGTCAACTCCGAGGTCGATGAGATCAGGTGGCTCACGCCGAAACGAGCGCTGAAACTGCTCGACTACGAAAGGGATGCCGACCTGCTTCGTACAGCAGTGGCTCGTCACCCTACGATGGCCGAGTGACCGAGCCCGCTTGGCGTCCGCTTCGCCGATCCAATCAGGTGCGCCGAGCAGTCGGCGCCGAGGGATTCGTGGTCACACCGTTCATGCGGGTGGCCCGGGTCCATTCGGCTGCTGCGGCGTCGGATGCGGCCATCGCGGTGGCCCTCGCAGGTTCAATCTTCTTTTCGATAAGCCCGGATGAATCCCGATGGCGGGTGGCTCTCTACCTGCTGGTCACCATGGCGCCATTTGCTGTGGTCACACCGCTGATCGGTCCGGCCATCGATCGCATCCGTGGCGGTCGTCGGCTGATGATCGTGGTCACCGTGATTGGCCGGGCGATTCTGGCCTTCCTGATGATCCGGCACTTCGATTCTCTCCTGCTGTTCCCGGAGGCATTCGGGCTTCTGGTGATGCAGAAGGGCTACGCGGTTGCCAAGAGCGCCCTTGTGCCCCAATTGGCGAAGGGGGCCGACGATCTCGTTTACCGCAACAGCAGGCTGTCGTTCATCTCGGCGATATCCGGGATGGGTGGGGCATCTCTGGGCGGCATCGCCACTCTGATTGCCGGCGGGCCGGCCGGGGCGGCAGCTGTTGGAATGGTCGGGTTCATAGTGGCTACCGTCCTCGCCGCGAAGCTACCGAGAGTGGTGGTGGCCTCCAGTCCGCCGGCCGAGCTGGAGCGGGCCGAGCTTCGCGACCGGGCTGTGATACTTGCTGCGTCCGCCACCGCGATGCTCCGCGGAATCGTCGGGTTCGTCACGTTCCTATTGGCTTTCGAGTTCCGGGGAGGGTCGGACGGCCTCGACGTTGGAGCCGACGGTGCCGCCCTCGGTGGGGCCGCGGCAACGGTTCGAGGCATCGACATCACAGGAGACAGCACAGCAGCT
>CAZDYO010000473.1:0-2595 GCA_964509555.1 uncultured Acidimicrobiales bacterium | reverse complement strand
GTTAGGGTTCGCCACAGGTTAGATCGCGCGTAGTAGTGTGTGGGGTGTGGAGGCGTCGCGTGAGGAGTTGGTCGAGTTCTTTGAGACGGTGCTGCCGCATCTGAACGAGGTGCAGCGGCGGGTCGTGTCTGGTTCGATAGCGAGAGCGTTGGGTCGTGGCGGCAAGACTGCGGTGGCCGAGGCGTCGGGGCTGTCTCGAAACACGGTGACCAAAGCGGTGGCCGAGGTCATCGTCGGGATCGAGCCGTCGGGTCGTTTGCGGCCGCCGGGCGGCGGTGACAAGCCGGCGATCGAGAAGCAGGCCGGCTTGTTGGAAGCGCTTGACGAGTTGGTGTATCCCGACACGCGGGGCACGCCGATGTCGAGTTTGCGGTGGACGTTGAAATCGACGTATGTGTTGGCTCGGGAACTGACCAGCCAGGGGTACCAGGTTTCCGCGGAACTGGTACGGCGTTTGTTGCATCAGATGGGGTACTCGTTGCAGGCCCCGGCGAAGAAGATCGAGGGCAGCAGCCATCCTGATCGTGATGGCCAGTTCCGTCATCTCAACCAGCAAGTGAACGAACAACTCGCTGCGGGCGAACCGGTCATCAGCGTGGATACCAAGAAGAAGGAACTGATCGGCCGGTACGCTAACGGCGGCACCGAGTGGCAGCCCGCCGGCGAGCCTGATGAAGTCAACGATCACGACTTTCCCGATCGGGGGTTGGGCGAGTTCGCGAAAGCCATCCCCTACGGCGTCTACGACGTTGGCAACGACGAAGGGTGGGTCAACGTCGGCGATTGCGCAGACACCGCAGAGTTCGCGGTCGAGTCGATCAGACGTTGGTGGAACCAGATGGGCTCGGCCCGGTTCCCCAACGCCACCCGATTGTTGATCACCGCGGATTGCGGCGGTTCCAACGGCTACCGGGTCCGCGCCTGGAAGAAACACCTCGCCGATCTCGCCGTCGAAACCGGCCTCAAGATCACGGTCTGTCACTACCCGCCAGGCACATCGAAATGGAACAAGATCGAACACCGCCTGTTCAGCTTCATCTCTATCAACTGGCGCGGTAAACCTCTCACCGACATGCGCACCATCATCGAACTCATCGCCGCGACCACCACCAAAACCGGCCTGACCGTGCAAGCCGGCCACGACCCGAACTGGTACCCCACCGGCACCAAAATCAGCGACAACGAACTCGCAGCGCTCCCCATCACCCCCCACGACTGGCACGGCGAATGGAACTACGACCTCGCGCCCACACCCTGAAACGACCAATCAAACCCGCGGCGGACCCTTATCGACGCGACATCGGCTGTTAGGGTCAAGCCACCGATGGCCACGACGATGCGGCGAGCAACGCCTCCGATTCGCGAGATCCTACGAGTCTCTCGGCCCCATCAATGGGTGAAAAACGCAGCCGTTTTCGCGGCCCCGGCAGCCGCCGGGCTGATGCTCGAATGGTCGCCCGCCTGGCATGCCCTTCTTGGCATGATCGCATTCGTCCTGGCATCGGCGGTCACCTACATCATCAACGACATTTCCGATGCCGAGGCCGACAGGCTCCATCCCCTCAAGTGCAGCCGGCCCATAGCAGCCGGTGATCTCTCGTCGTCGGCCGCAAGGTCAGCCGCGATTGTCCTGGCCGCCGCGGCCCTGGCCATCTCGATATTCGCGGGCGCATGGTTCAGCACCACTCTGGTGGCCTACCTGGTCACAACAACTCTCTACTCGACCTGGCTCAAGCACATACCGGTGGTTGATGTCATCACCGTCACCACCGGCTTCGCACTGAGGGTCGTGGGAGGAGCACTCGCATCCGGCAGCGGGCTGTCCGTGTATCTCATCACCGGGGTGGCCGCCGCTGCCGCTTTCATCTCGGTCGGCAAGCGGGCCGGCGAGGTGGGCCGGCTCGGCGACTCGGCCCCCAACCACCGCTCCGTGCTGAGGTGGTACACGAGCCGCCGGAATCGCACACTGTTGTTCATCACCCAAGCCATCTGCTTCGGATCGGTTGTCGGACTCGCCCTCACCGCCATGCCGATCTGGTGGTCGACCCCGTCGATCATGGTGTCCGCCGCGATTCTCGAAAGGTTCCGTCGGCTTGTCGCCTCCGGACACGTCGACGACCCCGTCAGGCTCGTCGCCTCCGATCGCGTGCTCATGTTCGGGGCAGCCGCGTTCATCATGCTCACCGGATCGGGGATCTACCTGTGATCGCCGACGAACCTGGCGTCCGGGGGCAGCGCCGGTCGCTCTCCGGATGGGGCCGCACCTGCCCCAGCGTGGCCGATGTGGTGCCCACCGGCCGGGCCGATGAAACGATCAGGGACTCGCCCTGCGTCATCGCGCGGGGTTTGGGCAGAAGCTACGGAGACGCAGCCCAATTGGCCGGTGGGACCGTGCTCGACACCACATCACTCCCGCGGGTTTTCGAGCTCGACGAATCGTCGGCCTCGCTGCGCGTTGATGCCGGTATGAGCCTCGAAGACATCCTGCGGCGGATCATCCCCCTCGGATTCTTCGTTCCGGTCACGCCCGGCACATCCCGCATCACCATCGGCGGGGCCATTGCATCCGATGTCCACGGCAAGAATCATCACAAG
>CAZDYO010000472.1:0-2596 GCA_964509555.1 uncultured Acidimicrobiales bacterium | reverse complement strand
TCCGAGCGTAGGCGTACCCCGCTCGAGATCGCCGGCGTGGCCGTCAACCGTCTGGGCCGCACACGCGATGCCCGCTACTGGGATGCGCAGCTGCGCACCGATCACGGCGACATGGTTCTTCCTGCTGTCCACCTGAGGGCGGCGGTCCCCGAGGCATCGGCGGGTTCGATGCCCATTCACGCTTTGGGCACTCGCCCCGGAGCGCAGGAGGCAGCCGCCGAGTTCGACCGACTCTACGATCTGGTGATCCACACGGAGGTGGCCCATGGCGTATGACCCGCAGAAGAACCGTCGGCGACCCACACCGCCCGAGGCCGGCCCGGCTCCTGTTGATGCACTCATCTCAACCGACCCCACTCCACCTCTACCGGGGCCCGACGATCCGGCTCCGGCCCCCACGGTGACTCCCCCTCCGGCCGATCCGCCACCCGATGCCCTGGTGTTGAACTCGGGTCTGGTTGCTGCGATCGGCGCGGTGGGTGCGGCCTTCCTGGCCCGTTACCTATGGCGCCGACGCCGGCACAACTCCGGCGGGGAGTGACCCGCTGCGCGCTATCACGGCCTGCTGGCCTTCGTCGCACATGCCCAGATAGGGACACCATCCACACAACGGACCGGTGTCGACAGGAAAGTGGTCGATCTCGCAGGCGTGTCCTATCGCCATCCATGTGTCGGACAGACCGGTGGTGACCTCGTCGAGACGCTCCGGGGTCACCTCGACCGATACCTCGCGATACTTCTCACCCAGATACAACAGCCTGGCCCTGGTGGGCACACGGCCGGTCGACTCAGCGATCGCCGCTGCGTAGAGCAGAACCTGTGAGAGCCGGGACTCCTGGTAGCGGGATGACGGCGCATTGCCGGACTTGTAGTCGGTGACCACGAACTCACCGCCCTCGACATCGAGGCGGTCGACGATGCCCCTGAACGGCACACCGCGAAGATCGGCCTTCACGTCTTGCTCCGTGGCCTCGACCTCGACATCCTCGGGAAGTTCGAGGAGCCAAAGCCGCTCGATGGCCTTCCATGCCTTCCACTTGAATCCACTGGTGGCCGTGGAATCCAGGCCAAGGGCGATGTAGTCGTCGTCGGTTTCCCAACTCGGCCATTCACGCCCGGCGATGGCCTTGGCCTCTGCACGGGTTCGTTCGGACGGCGGAAGCTGCATCAACAACTCGAGCACGCGGTGGGCGAAACTCCCCACCATGGCTGCCTCCCCCGGCGGGTCGGCCAAGTGCTCTATGTAACGCCATCTCCACTTCTTCGGACACTGCTCGAAGGACGAGGCTCCCGATGGCGACAACCGACCGGGCCTTTGGAGCGGCAGTTGGACCGGGGAAGGCTCGGGGGCGGACGGGGAGTTCATGGAAGTAGTTCTACAACACGTGTGTGACAGCGGACGGCGAACGACTCAGATGTCGAGGATGGAATCATCAACCAGGGCCGAGTTCTTGACCAAGAAGTCGCGTCGCTTGGAAACGTCTGTGCCCATCAGCACATCGAACATCTTCAACGCGTCGGAGGCCTCGCGGCCGTCGTTCATCGTGAGTCGACGCAGCGTACGCGTGGACGGGTCGAGCGCGCAGTATCGCAGTTCGTCGACGTTCATCCCGCCGAGGCCCTTGAACCGCTGCCATTTCACGTTTTCGCGCTTGCGGTTGCCTTTGCAGAGCTCATCGGTGATCGCTTCCTTCTCGGCATCCGAATAGGCACGATGAATTTCGTCGCCGACCTTGGTGGTGAACAACGGCGGCTGCGCCGCGAACACCCGACCGTTCTCAAGCATGGGCTTCATGTAGCGGTGGATCAGGGTGAGCAGCAGGCAGCGAATGTGGCTGCCGTCGACATCGGCGTCGCACAGAATCACTATGCGTTCGTAGCGGGCATCCTCGAGACTGAAATCCTTCCCGGCGCCGGCACCCACGGAGGTGAACAGCGCTTTGGCCTCAGCGTTGTCGAGGACCTGCTTGACCGATGCCTTGGCGGCGTTGACCACCTTCCCTCGCAGCGGCAGGATGGCCATGGTTTCGCTGTCGCGCCCTCGTTTCGCCGGACCTGCAGCCGAGTCGCCCTCCACCAGAATCAGCTCCGTGCCGACACCGTGGTTGCGGCAGTCGGCCAGCTTCTGGGGCATCCCGGTGGATCCGAGGCTGGCCGCCTTGCGTTTGGTCTCCAGGAGATGTTTGGAGGCCACCCGGTTGAGCACCGCGTTGGTGATCTTGTCGGCGATGGCCTTCACATGTGTGCGGGGCCCGCCGCCGGGCTCGAACCACTCCTTGAGCTGGTCGTAGACCATGCTGGTGACGATTCCCTCGATGGCGGGCGTGCCCAGCTCCTGCTTGGTCTGACCCCGGAATTGCGGCTCAGGGAAAGTGACCTTGATCGCAGCCACCAGCCCCTCCTGGACATCGTCCTTGGACGCCCGGTGCTGCTTGGTCTTGGCCAACTTGGCCAGTTTGCGGCTGTCCTTGAGCAGCGTGCTGTTGACAACACGGGTGAGGGCCTTGTCGAAACCGGCCATGTGGGTGCCCCCATGGCTGGTGGGGATGGTGTTAACGAACGACACGACCGTGGCGTCGTAGCCCTTCACCCAACG
>CAZDYO010000471.1:0-2597 GCA_964509555.1 uncultured Acidimicrobiales bacterium | reverse complement strand
CCCGCAACAAGGCGGCGATCTGCTCGGAGGCCTCGTGAACCGTGGAAGGTGGTCCGACAGGGATCGTCGGACGGCCGACATCAAAGATCTCCGCGTCGGGCGATGGAGACGGACCAGGAGGGCGGTCCACGCGTTTGATTGCGAAGATCTCGATTTCGGGGTCTTCCTCGGGATCCGACCCGGGACCGGATGCCGAGACTTCGGCGCCGGCCGGTGGCCGAGGCTCGACATCAGCATCAGCATCTGCGAGAGCGGGATCGACATTCGCCAGCCGTTTCCGGCGAAGCTTGGCACGAGCCGCCTCCAGCTCGGCCTCCAACTCGGCGGCCACCCGTGTGAGATAGGCGAGAACCTCGGCCTTGTCGTAGCCCCTTCTGTCGACTCGAAATGTGACCCGTCTCAGGTCCTGGGGTCGGAGCACGGTCGTGTCCGACGAGATCTCGGTGAGGAACGCCGCGACCTCGGTGGTTGAGTATCCGTTTCGGACGATCGTGAACGGATGTTCTCCCGCAGGTGGACGCGGTACCCCGCTGCGACCCGGGGCGCGCGGTCTGCGGCGTCGTCCAAACATCATGAAGTGCAATCGGCAGAGGCGGCACCGAGTTGATGGCCGGTCAGGGGTGGCCAGGAATCGGGCCCGCGCCGAACCATCCCAGCTCAGGGACCGGCTCGATCTGCCGACAGGAGGCCATGCTTCCTTTGAAACTGGCAGCAACCGTGTCGGCTGTCGCGTATCTGTTCGCACGATTGGTCTTCACTTGGCATCAAGCCAACCCGGTGATGTTCACGCTTCTGTTGGGTGCTGAGATTTTCGGGGCGTGGCGACTGTGGACCGAGATCGGTCTCATGGGCCACCCACGCGCCGAGTCGCGAACCCCAGCCACCGGCACGACACCATCGGCCGATGCCGTCGTCGTGGTTACCGACGAACCGGCCAGCGAGGTGCGTGCCGCGGTCCTGTCGGTGAAAGCGATCGACGGGATCGGGAAGGTATGGATCGCCGATCGGGACAACCGGCGGGATGTCACCGAACTATCCCGCCGGCTCGGGATCGAGATGATCACGGGTGGGGTTGACGCCGTTGGAAACGGCCCGATCGTCAATGAGTGTCTGAAGTACTCGACTTCGATGCTGACGATCATCATTCCGGCCGACATGGTGGCTCTGCCCGACCTGCTGACCGCCTCCACTCCATTCTTTGCCGACCCGGGCGTCGGTGTTCTGATCTGCAGGGTGGAGAACACCAACGCGGCCAGGATCGTCGACTATGGCGGGTACGGCGTCGATGAGATCAGGGACCGCCTGATGGTTCCCAAGCTCGACACGGCTCGGGCTTTGCCTTGGATTCCCGGCCTGGCAGTATTCCGACGGCAGGAGTTGCTGGACTGTGGTGGGCTCGGGGCAGGCCCGGGGATGGGCACCCTCGAAGCCGGAATGCGGCTTGCTTCCTCTGGCGTTCGGGTGAGCGAATCGCCGGTGGTGGTGGCGCGTCGCCTCGCATCATGGACTGATGACCGCAAGCTCCACCGCTGGTCGCGCACCCTCGAGGAACGTCTGACGTTCCTGAGGACGACGACAGCCGCGTCACGCAGACGGACGCTGCCCAGGTTGGCCAGACGCTGGCACGCAGAGGCCCTGATACATGCCCTTCAGCCGGTCCAGCGAATGGTGCTGCTGGGCGTGTTGATGGCGACACTGTTCACCTCGTCTCTTCCCCTCACCGGCGACGTGGCTCCACTGGGGATGCTGTGGTTCGCGTGGCACGCGTCGTCGCTGTTGCTGCGTCGTGAGGCCAGTCGAGAGGTGGGGTTCCTGCCGTGGATCACCGGCGACCTGAGGCTGGCGACCACCAATATCTCGGTGATGTGGCGGGTCATGCGGGGGCACACGACCCCGCAACCACTCGACGACACCGCCCCCGGCAGACACGCTCGAACGGGGATGCTCGTGGTCGTGCGGGTCGCGTTGATCGGGGCCATCCTGGCGTTCGGATCAGGCATGGTCAGGACGGCCCATGGCGACTTCGTGACGTTTGCCGCTCTCGCGTTCGACCTCTGGATGTTGATGGCGACACTGATGGCCGGGTCCGGCATGAAGCTGGGCCAGGTAAGGCAGTCGTTCAGAACATTCGAGGAGCTCAGGGTTCTCGAGGGTGGTTCGAAAATGGCGGTCGTGGGGGTGTCCCCATCGGGAGTCGACGTGGTCACCAAGAAACCGATGACCGTCGGCGAGGCGATGGTCGTCGCCTTCGCGCTGCCGCAACCCGATGGCGAAGACGTGACGTTCGCCTGCCCGGCGGTGGTACGCAGATCGGGCCGACAGGGTCGGTACCACATGTCGTATCTCGCCTTCTCGCATCTCAACGACAACGAATTCGACCAGATACTGATGTACTGCTCGGTGGTGGCCGGGACGCACTTGTTGCGCGACCCCGAGGTCACCCGCGACACGGCCAACCGCGCTGACATCGAATCGGGGCGGCAACCCGAAACCAGCCAAACCGAGATGGTCGCGGACGAGGCTTAGCCCGATATCGTTTCCGGTCCGAGGGTCGGTGCCCGAGCGGCCAAAGGGAACGGGCTGTAAACCCGTCGGCT
>CAZDYO010000470.1:0-2598 GCA_964509555.1 uncultured Acidimicrobiales bacterium | reverse complement strand
ATTACTCCGACACCGCTTATCGTGTGTTCCACAAGACGAAACATACGTCTCATATAGTGAGATAGTCAAGCAGCGAGAGAGCAGCCGAGCCATGAGCCAACCAGAACCCGGGCAAGCATCACCTGCCCCCCGCACCCTCAGCGAGAAGGTCTGGGACCTCCACGTGGTGTCCCCCGGTCTCAATGGCGAGCCCGACCTGCTCTACATCGACCTCCATCTCGTGCACGAGGTCACCTCGCCCCAGGCCTTCGACGGCCTCCGACTCGCGGGGAGATCCGTTCGTCGACCAGACCTCACCGTGGCCACCGAGGACCACAACGTCCCCACCGCCGACATCGACAAGCCGATCGCCGATGAGGTCAGTCGTCTCCAGGTCGACACCCTTCGCCGGAACACAGCCGAATTCGGGGTGCAGAACTACTCCATGGGCGACCCCCGGCAGGGAATCGTCCACGTCATCGGTCCGGAACAGGGATACACCCAGCCCGGCATGACCATCGTGTGCGGCGACAGCCACACCGCCACCCACGGGGCCTTCGGTGCGTTGGCTTTCGGTATCGGCACCAGCGAGGTCGAACATGTCCTCGCCACCCAGACCCTCCCCCAGGCCCGACCCGGCACCATGGCCGTCACGGTCAACGGCACCCTTCCGGAGGGGGCCACCGCGAAAGACGTGATTCTCGCCATCATCGGCCGAATCGGCACCGGAGGCGGAATCGGCAAGATCATCGAGTACCGCGGCGACGTCATCCGGGCGCTCTCCATGGAGGGCCGCATGACGGTCTGCAACATGTCGATCGAAGGCGGAGCCAAGGCCGGGTTGATCGCTCCCGACCAGACCACCTTCGACTACCTCCGGGGTCGCCCCCACGCTCCCGCGGGTGCCGACTGGGACGCAGCCGTGGCCAGTTGGTCGGTGCTCGCCACCGACGAAGGAGCGGAGTTCGATGAGGAGGTGATCCTCGACGGTTCCGAGATCGTCCCCCATGTCTCGTGGGGCACCAACCCGGCGCAGGTCATGCCCCTCCACGGCATCATCCCGTCCCCGGACTCCTTCGACGACCCCGGGTTGAGAGACACCGCGGCCCGAGCGCTCGAATACATGGGCCTCACCGCCGGCACGGCCATGACCGACGTCAAGGTCGACACCGTGTTCATCGGCTCGTGCACCAACAGCCGCATCGAGGACCTACGAGCCGCTGCCGCCGTGGCCGAAGGACACCACGTCGCCCAGGGTGTACGAACCCTGGTCGTGCCCGGCTCGGGCCTCATCAAGGCCCAGGCCGAAGCCGAGGGACTCCACGACATCTTCCGGGCCGCCGGATTCGACTGGCGAGAACCCGGCTGTTCGATGTGTCTGGCCATGAACCCCGACAAACTAACCGTCGGCGAACGGTCGGCCAGCACATCCAACCGGAACTTCGAGGGCCGCCAGGGGCGAGGCGGGCGCACCCACCTCGTATCACCGGCCGTCGCCGCGGCCACCGCCATCAAGGGCACCTTCGCCACCCCCGACGACCTCCCCGGAGCATCATCATGAAGGCCGTACACATCGTTTCGGGCACCGCCGTGCCGCTCGACCGCACCGATGTCGACACCGATCAGATCATCCCGTCCGACTGGCTCAAGCGTGTCGAACGCACCGGTTTCGGAAAGGGACTGTTCTCCGAATGGCGCGACGACCGTGACTTCGTTCTCAACGATGAGCGCCACGCCGGAGCCAGCATCCTGGTCGCCGGACTGAACTTCGGAACCGGTTCATCGCGCGAACATGCGGTCTGGGCCATCCAGCAATACGGATTCGACGCGGTGATATCGCCTCGATTCGCCGACATATTCCGCAACAACTGCACGAAAAACGGCCTGGTGCCGGTCACCGTCGACCCCGAGTTCGGGGCCGCGCTCATGGCAGCCGTACAGGACGACCCTGCCCTCGAGATCACCATCGACGTCGCCCGCCTCACAGTCGAGGCACCCGCGGCCGGGCTCGAGACCACATTCCCGATGTCGTCCGGTATCCAGGAACGGTTTCTTCAGGGCCTCGACGACATCGCTCTCACCATGCGCAACACCGACGACATCGACAGCTTCGAGACTCGGCGGCCACCGTGGCTTCCGTCGAACACCGCCACCTGACCTGAGGGGCCAACAGTCGGCTGCGTACGGTAGCTTCGTCATCCACACCCGAATCCGGAGGCAGTGGTGAACCCAGTCATCGAAAAGGTCGTGAAGGCCATCAAGATCGTGCTGGTGCTCGTTCTCATCACGGGCATCGCGCGTCGCTTCCGCAGTTCGTCCAAGCGCCCGGTCACCGGCGCGGCCCGGTGGAAGCCGCTGGCAGATCCACCGCCCCCGCCATCACGCAGCGGACCGGTAAAATTCGCCCCAACATGGGTCGAGCCGGTCGAGGGAACATGCCCCTCCACCCACCCGATCAAGGGCAACGCCGACTCAGGAATCTTTCATGTGCCCGGCGGAATGTTCTACGACCGCACCGTTCCGGAGCGTTGCTACGCCACCGCTGCCGACGCCGAGGCCGACGGGTTCAGGCAGGCCAAGCGCTGATCACCAGAGGTTGATCGCCCTCACCGATTTGAT
>CAZDYO010000469.1:0-2598 GCA_964509555.1 uncultured Acidimicrobiales bacterium | reverse complement strand
CAGGACACGACTCATCAGTCGACACCAAACCAGCAACGAGGGAATCATGAAACGACGTCGAACAATTATTGGGACGGCCGCACTTGCACTGGCGCTGGCCGCGCCGGCATTGTTGGCGGCTCCCGTGGGAGCATCCGGGGGAGACGACGATGGCCCGTCCACCTACCGGATCACCATCGAGAATCTCACCGCCGGTCAGCCGATCACACCCGTCGTGGCCGCCGCCTCCGACGGTGACTTCCGGCTGTTTCGTCGAGGCCACGAGGCCACGGCCGGCCTGCAGCAACTGGCCGAGAACGGTGGCGTGCCCGCCCTGGCGGCGGAGGCAGCTGCCAACCCCGACGTTGATGCCGTCGAGGTGATCGGTTCGGCCCCAATCGCCCCGGGTGGCTCGGTGAGCCAGCTGGTCACCCTTCCCGACGAGTCCGAACGCCTGTCACTCGCGGCAATGCTCGTGTGCACCAACGATGGTTTCGCTGGTATCTCGCGCCTGCGCCTTCCCGAGAAGCCCGGCAGGGTGAAGACAGCCTGGGCCAAGGCGTTCGATGCCGGCACCGAAATCAACACCGAGGCGTACGCCGACATCGTCCCGCCGTGTGACGGCATGGGCGGTTCCGGCATGAGCAACCCGGCACTGGCCGAGAACGGCGTGGTTCGCAGGCATCGGGGAATCACCGGAGTCGGCGATCTTGTTCCGGCGCAACACGGCTGGGACGGTCCGGTCATGAAGGTCACAATCGAGAAGGTCCGTCTTTACGAAGTCACCGTGACCAACCTGACCGTCGGCCAGCCCCTGACCCCGTTCGTGCTGGCCACCCATCGCGGCGACCATGGAATCTTCCGTGAGGGTCGCCCGGCTTCGTTCGGTTTGCAGCAGCTTTCCGAGAACGGTGGCGTTCCGGTCCTGGCTGGTGAGTTGGCCGGCAATCACCGCGTGGGCACAGTTGCGGTTGTCGGTGGAGCTCCTATCGCTCCCGGTGCAAGCGTCACCTCGACGGTCTTGGTGACCGACCGCCATGAGCGGGTGTCGCTGGCCGGCATGCTCGTGTGCTCCAACGATGGTTTCGCCGGAGCCGACGGACTGGAACTCCCTGAAGACGTCGGCGACAGCACCACCGTCGGAGCTCAGGCCTACGACGCTGGCACCGAAATCAACACTGAGGCGTATGCCGACATCGTCCCGCCGTGTGACGGCATGGGCGGCTCCGGCATGTCCAACCCGGCCCTCGCCGAGGGCGGTGTTGTCCACATGCACGGCGGAATCACCGGCGCCGGCGACCTCACCGTCGCTCAGCACGGATGGAGTGGCCCGGTTGCGACGGTGACCATCACCCGCATCGGCTGACTTGCTCCCCTTCCCCCTGCTTCTGTGACGAATACGGACCGTATATCGGTCCGTATTCGTCACAGAAGCAGGGGGAAGGGGGACGGCGGGGGTCAGGAACGCATGCGGGTGCCGTCGGGGTCCCAGATGCATCCTTCGACCCGGGTTGCGGGGCGGCGCTCGCCGACGATCTCGATCTCCCACGGGCCGGTCGAGTCGGCCGAGTCGGCGGGCACGTAGCCCATGGCCACGGAGGTCTCGGAGTGGTGGGCGTAGCCGCCGGAGGTGACCCAGCCGACGACCTCGCCGGCCAACCAGATCGGTTCGTCGCCCGACACGTCGTTGCCCGCCAGGCCGGCCTCGGTGTCGATGGTGAATGTGACCAGCCTGAGAGCCGCCCCGTCCCCGCCATCGGCATATTTCGCCACCAGAGCGTCACGTCCGATGAAGTCGCGGCCGATGTCACCGAGCCGCACGAACCGGTCGAGGCCGGCCTCCACGGGGTCGTAGATCGGGCGGTACTCGCGGGCCCAGCCACCGAAGCCTTTCTCGAGCCGCAACGAGTTGAGGGCGTGAAGGCCGAACAGCCGCAGGTCGAACTCGGCGCCGGCCTCGGCGAGCTGTTCGAAGACGTGGCGCTGGTAGCGCGCCGGCATCCAGAACTCGTAGCCGAGGTCGCCGGTGAACGAGATGCGCCCGCACCACACCGGGGCGAACCCGATCCGCATTTCACGGAAGTCCATGAAGCGCATGCCCTGAACCGACACGTCGGCGTCGGTGACCTTCTCGAGCAGCGCCCGCGAGTTGGGGCCGGCGATCGACAGGCCGCACATCTCCCAACCCAAAGTGGAGAACGCGACGGACCCGTCGGCCGGGAGGTGCTGGTCGAACCAGCGCTCGTAGTAGCGCTCTGCGATGCCGGAGCCGAACACGACGAACCGCTCGGCGGCGGGCGAGTTGACCAGGTTGGCGGTGGCTCCGCCGATGATGGTTGCTGCCGGACCCTCGGCCAGCCCGGTGGCGGGAGGCAGGCAGGCGACGGTGAGATCGCCGATCAGGTTGCCGAGGTCGTTGCACATCGGCGTGAGCGCCATTCGCCCGGGCTGCGGAATACGGCCGGCAAGGACCTGTCCGAGCCAATCGCGCGCCCCGGCCCCGGAGAACAGGAACTTGGAGAATCCGGTGGTCTCCATCATGGCGACACTCGACCTGACCGCCAGTGTCTCGGCTCTCACCTGATCCCAGGCGTTGGACCGCCCGAAGGTGACGTCCTC
>CAZDYO010000468.1:0-2600 GCA_964509555.1 uncultured Acidimicrobiales bacterium | reverse complement strand
GATCAGGGCTACGAGGCACAAATCGTCGAGCGGCTGGAGCGCTGGCGGGAAGCGCAGCGCAAAGCCCTGGGCGTGAAAAAAACCAAAACCCTGCCCGAACTCCCCGAGCAGGCCATCACCGATCTCAAGCGAAAGCATAAGGGGGGGAGCAGGTGATTGGGTGATTGGTTGTGGCTGCTCGATGAGCCCCACGCGGGTCTCGATCAATCGGGCCGTGATCTGGTCGACGATCTGGTGGTCGATGCGGCGCAAGCCGGGGCCACCGTGCTGATGGCATCCCACGAACTCGACCGCACCGTCGACCTGGCGAGTCGCACAGTTGTGGTTGCCGGCGGAATGGTGGTCGCCGATCGAGTCACCGATTCAGGCCGAGCCGGAGCCGACGAGGGTGAGTCGCGTGTTCACTGACGCCCGTCTCGTGGCCGCCAAGGATCTTCGCATAGAACTGCGCTCCCGCGTCACCGCCAGCCAGGTGGTGCCGTTCGCCGGCCTCGTGCTGGTGCTGTTCGGTTTTGCCCTCGATGCCAACAAGCCCACTCTCGATCTGGCCACCTCGGGTCTGTTCTGGGTCACGGTTCTGTTCGTGTCGCTGATGGCCGTGCAGCGCTCCACGGCAATCGAGACCACCGACGGTGCCCGCCGTGCCCTGCTGCTCGCCGGGGTCGAGCCGGGTGCGGTGTTTCTGGGCAAGGCCACGGCGGTGGCCGCGCAACTGCTGGCGGTCGAGGTGGTGTTGATTGGGGGCATCGTCGTGCTCTACAACGCCACGATCGAAGAACCGGTGCTGCTGATCGCCACCTGCGTGGTCGCGACCATTGGCATCGCTGCGGCGGGTACCCTTCTCGGTGCCTTGGTGGCCGGAGTTCGAGCGCGTGAGACGGTGTTGCCGATCCTCATGCTCCCGGTATTGGCCCCGGTGCTCTTGGGTGCGACCCGAGCGTTCGACGACGCTCTCGGATCGGTGGCAGTCAACGGATGGTCATGGCTCGCCATGCTCGTCGGTTTCACTGCCATCAACATCGCACTCGGAGTTCTCGCCTACGGCGTGTTGTTGGAGGAGACGTGACCACATCGATGACTGACAACGCACGAGAGGTGAGCCCCCCGGCCACCGGTTCGCGCACCACCTTCTGGCTTGGTGTCGTGAGCCTGGTCGGGATTGTCGCGTTGATACTGCTCAGCTTCTTCGTGGCTCCCGAGGACGACGATCAACGCGACGCCGTGCGAATGATCTTCATCCACGTGCCCATGGCCATGCTCACCTACGTGGCGTTTTCTCTCACCGCCATCGGGTCGGTCCTTTGGCTCTGGAAGCGGTCCGTCTGGTGGGACACGGTCGCCCACGGTGCTGCCGAGGTCGGCGTGATGTTCTGCGGACTCACCCTGTTCACCGGGTCGATCTGGGGCCGGCCCACCTGGGGCACCTACTGGGATTGGGGCGATGTACGACTGGTCACCACCATGATCCTTTTCCTGATCATGGTCGGATACTTGGCAGTTCGATCACTCGATGGCGACACCGCCACCCTCGCCACCCGGGCCGCGGTGATCGGGATCATCGGGGCTGTCAACATGCCGATCGTCAACCGCTCGGTCACATGGTGGGCGAGTCGCCGCACCCTCCATCAGAAGTCGAGCCTCACCGACGGCAAGCTCGAAGGGCTCACCCTGTTCACGATGATGTTCGGGCTGGTGGTCTTCAGCATCGTCATGGTGTGGATGCTCATACATCGGTTCCGGATCTCGTGGCTCGAACGTCAGGTCAGCGAAGGCGATCTCTCGGAGGCTCTCATCGCCCGCCGTGCGGAGGCCGAGGTTGTTTCTGCAGACGGAGGTTCGAAGTGACCCATCTCGGATACCTGCTGGTCGGTTGGGGCGTCTCCCTGTCGGTTGTCGGCCTCTATTCGTTGAGTCTTGTTCGCCGGGGCCGTCGCCTCGCCGGGAGAGTGCCCGCCGAACGTCGGCGATGGATGACATCGGAGACCCCCTCAAAATGACCGACATCTCCAACCAGTCCGACGACCTGAGCCCACGGACCCCACGTCCGGCCCGGGGGCGACGACGCAAGATCGTCCCGGCTGTGATAGCTGTTGGTGCCGCGGCCGCAATCGTGGTGTTGGTGGTCAACCTGCTCAACGGTTCCCTGTTCTTCTACGACGCCAGCGAGGCGGTGGCGCGTCGAGCCGAGCTGGGTACCGACCGGTTCACCCTTCTCGGATCCCCGATAGAGGGCACCATCACCAAGGGGTTCGATGGCGACGAGACCGTCGTCGCGTTCAGCGTGGCTTTCGACGGTGTCGATGTCGACGTGGTCCACTTCGGTGATCCGCCCGACCTGTTCAAGGCCGGTGTGCCGGTGGTGCTCGACGGCGCCTGGGTTCACGAACCAGCCGCGGTCGATGGTTTCGTCGGCAACGAGACCGATGGTTGGCATTTCGCATCCGACCGGATGCGGGTCAAACACGACAACGACTACAAGAACAAGTCCGAATACGACAGCCGGGTCGACAAGGCCAACAAGGAGGGCCGCATAGTGGCCACGTCGAACGCGAGCGGCGGATGAGCAACTCGATCCTCGGTTCCGGCGCGGTGTCGCTGGG
>CAZDYO010000467.1:0-2601 GCA_964509555.1 uncultured Acidimicrobiales bacterium | reverse complement strand
GTGAGATCGCCGCCGAGATCGGCCGTGGGCTGGCATCCGCGGGGGTCGTGGTGGTGTCGGGACTGGCGCTCGGAATCGACGGGGCTGCCCACCGTGGGGCCCTGAGCGTCGAGGGTGCGCCACCCGTGGCAGTGGTCGGAGGCGGGCCCGATGTGGTCTACCCGCGCCGCCATTGCGATCTTTGGGAGCAGGTGGCCACCCGGGGGGTGATCCACACCGAGGCCCCCATCGGGGCCCGGCCCGAGCCCTGGAGATTTCCGGCCCGCAATCGGCTGCTGGCTGCCCTGTCGGATCTGGTGGTGGTGATCGAGTCGCGGGTCGCCGGCGGGTCGATGCTCACCGTCGAGCAGGCCATTCGCCGCGGCATCTCGGTCATGGCGGTGCCGGGCTCGATACGCAACCAGGCCGCGGACGGCACCAACCAGCTGATCGCCGATGGCTGCCAGCCGGTACGAGATGTGTCCGACATCCTCATGGGACTGGGTCTGCGAAGCGTCGACACCGCAGAGAGACACGCGGGTGCATCAGAGTCGCTTCCAGGGGGATTGAACGAAGTGATCGAATGCATCGACGATGGCCCCACCACCCTCGATGAGATCGCCGACCGATCAATGGTTCCCGTTCCCGCGCTCCTCGCGGAGCTCGATTCACTGATCGCCTGCGGCCTGGTGAAGCGAGACGGTGCCCGCTTCGTTCGCGCCGAGAGCGGTCGCCGGGCCATTCCCACTCAGCGGGCGCTCGGACCTTGGTGAACCTGGTGTCGCCGGCGCATGGCTATCGTCGATTCGTGGCCGATTGGAAACTCGACTCGTGGATCGTCTCGCTCACCCGAGTGGCCGACTCCACACGTTCGGTCTACCGCCGCGACGCATCCGCATGCTTCGAATGGCTGGAGGCGGCCGGATGCGACCGGCCGTCGCTGGTAACCCGCCGCCACCTTCGCCGGTATCTGGCCCACCTCGACCGCTCCGGATATGCGAGGCGCACAACCGCACGCAAGGCGTCGGTCATTCGGCGTTACTTCGACTGGGCCCGGAGAAACGATCTGGTTGGGGTCGACCCGAGCGCCGCACTCTCGGCGCCTCGTGGTGCATCCACGCTTCCACGCGTGCTGGGTTCCGATGAGCTCGATGCCCTGATCGAGGGGCCGGCTCACACCGACGAGCCCTCTGCCGTCGACATGAGGGACCGGGCCATCGTCGAGCTGCTCTACGGAAGCGGTCTGCGCGTCGCGGAGTTGTGTGGCCTCGACCGGTCCGACCTGTCGGGTCAATCCGGCACCATCACCGTGTGGGGCAAGGGATCCAAGCAGCGGCGGGTACCCATATCGGAGCCGGCGGCGATCGCCCTGGCCGAGTGGATCGAGTGCGGCCGATCCGCGCTGGTCACTGCTGAAACGCCTGATGAGGCCGTATTTCTCAACCAGCGCGGCCGCCGCATCACCCCCCGGGATGTGCGGCGGGTGATCGACCGGCGGAGCACCAATCCGACCCATCCCCACGCTCTGCGCCACACCTTTGCCACTCATCTTTTGGACGGAGGTGCCGATCTGCGTGTTGTGCAGGAGTTACTCGGTCACGCCGATCTCACCACCACCCAGATATACACACGAGTCAGTCGTGATCGCCTGCGCGATGTCCACCGTTCGACCCACCCACGCGCTTAGGACCCCCAACCTGTGAGCAACGATCCCAACGAGACCGATGCACTGTGGGCGCAGTACAAGCGAACCCGCTCGCGAGACCTGAGAGACAAGCTGATCATTCAATACTCGCCACTGGTGAAGTACGTGGCCGGCCGGGTGGCGGTGGGCCTGCCCCAGAGCGTCGATCAGGGCGACCTGGTGAGTTACGGCGTGTTCGGTCTGATCGACGCCATCGAGAAATTCGACCTGGGCCGGGGCTACAAGTTCGAGACCTACGCGATCGCCCGCATCAAGGGAGCGATCCTCGATGAGTTGCGCTCGATCGACTGGGTTCCGCGGTCGGTTCGATCCAAGGCCCGTGCCGTTGAAAAGGCCTACGCGAAGCTGGAGGCCGCCAACCATCGGGCCCCCACCGACGCCGAAGTGGCCGCGGAGATGGGGCTGAGCGAGAAGCAGCTCCAGACGACCCTGAGTCAGATCTCGTTCGTGGGTGTGGCCGCCCTCGACGAGATGTTGTCTGGTGGCGATCGTGGCGAATCGGTCACACTGGGCGACACCGTCGCCGACACACACGAAGGACCAATGGGGGTCTACGAGGTCGAGGAGATGCGCCAGACCCTGGCCCACTCGATCAACCAGATGCCGGAGCGCGAAAAGATCGTTCTCACCCTCTACTACTACGAGGGCCTGACCCTTGCCGAGATCGGCCGTGTTCTCGGCGTGACCGAAAGCCGGGTGTGTCAGATCCACACCAAGGCCGTGCTCCAGCTCAAGTCGCGGATCACCGCCGCAGAACGTGAACCGGCCTGATCCAGCTCCTCGGTTGGCGGCCATGCCAGTCGTGCATACACTCGCCGGGCGGGCCGAAAGCGGCGGCAATCTCACTTCCCCCATCACAGGTTCGTGGTGTGTGGGGGTCGAGTGCGTCAGTTCATTTCAATCTTGTTGGTCGTCGG
>CAZDYO010000466.1:0-2639 GCA_964509555.1 uncultured Acidimicrobiales bacterium | reverse complement strand
CGGGGCGACTCGAACGCCCGCACACGGCTCCGGAGGCCGATGCTCTATCCGCTGAGCTACGGGGGCTTGCCCCAGCGGGGCGACGTCACACTATCGCCCCCGGGCCCGAGCCCACCCGGGCGACGCTCGAAATGAGCCGGAGAGGCGGCAGCTGCCGCGGGTAGGCTCCCACCTCGACAACTCTCCCTCCCGAGGCCCGGATGGACATTCGCGATCATCTCCGCACAGCCCTGCGCAGCGCGCTCATCGACGCAGGAATCCGCCCATTGCCGGACGAGATCGCCCTCGAGCGGCCGGCCCGGCGCGAACACGGCGACTGGTCCACCAACGTGGCCCTCGCGATCTCCAAATCGGTGGGTCGCAATCCCCGTGAGATCGGCCGGCAACTGGTCGACATCCTGTCCGCGAATCCTCCCGCCCATGTCGACGCCGTTGAGATCGCCGGCCCCGGTTTCGTCAACTTCAGGCTGGCCGACACCTGGCTCCACGAGGTTCTCACCGACGTGATCACCGCCGGCGCCGAGGGCTACGCGGCACCCGACCTCGGTCATGGCCGCACCGTCAACGTCGAGTTCGTGTCGGCCAACCCCAACAAGCCGATTCACGCCGGTCACGGCCGCGGTGCCTGCTACGGCGACAGCCTCGCCCGCCTGCGCGAACGATGCGGCTGGGCGGTCACCCGCGAGTTCTACCTCAATGATCGTGGCGTGCAGATGCAGCGCTTCGCCGAGTCGTTGGCCGCCCGCAAGCGGGGCGAGGAGCCCCCCGAAGACGGCTACCACGGCGATTACCTCGTCGAATGGGCCGCGGAGATGCCCGACGACGCCGATCCGTTCGAGTGGGGCTACGCCCGGGCGTTGCAGAGCCACCGCGAGACTCTGGCCAAGGTGGGAATCGTCTACGACAGCTGGTTCAGCGAGCGTTCGTTGCTGGCCAGCGGCGCCATCGAGGACACCCTGGCCGATTTGCGCTCCAAGGATGCAGTGTTCGAACAGGACGGGGCCATCTGGTTGCGCTCCACCGATCGCGGCGACGACAAGGATCGCGTGCTGGTCAAGTCCGATGGCGACTACACCTACCTGCTTCCCGACATCGCGTACCACCGCGACAAGTTCAGGCGTGCCGGGCATCTCGTCAACGTGTGGGGCGCCGACCACCACGGCTACGTCGCCCGGATGAAGGCGGCCATGAGCATGCTCGGCCACGATGCCGACGAGCTCGAGGTGGTGATCACCCAACTCGTCGATCTGATGAGGTCGGGGGAACCGGTGAAGATGTCGGGTCGCTCCGGCGACATGGTCTCGCTCGACGAGATCATCGATGAGGTCGGCCCCGACGCGGCCCGTTTCACCTATCTGATCCAGTCGGTCGACAGTCGCCAGACCTTCGATCTCGACGAGGTCAAGAAGCAGGCCATGGACAACCCGGTCTTCTACGTGCAGTACGCCCACGCCCGAATCTGCTCGATCGAAGCCAAAGCTGCCGAGGCCGGGGTGAAGCGGGTTCCCATCAGTGAGGTTGATGCCTCGCTGCTCGTACACGAACGAGAAACCGACCTGCTGCGTTCGCTGTTCGAGCTACCCGACATCGTCGAGATCGCCTGCATCGAAAACGCCCCCCACCGCGTGAGCGGATGGGCCCGAGAGCAGGCAGCTGCGCTCCACGGCTTCTACCACGACTGCTACGTGATGGGAGAGGGCGTTTCGGCCGAGCTCACCCAGGCCCGTCTCGCCCTCGTCGAGGCGTCGCGCATCGGCATGGCCATAGCCCTTGATCTGCTCGGTGTGGCTGCCCCCGAGTCGATGTGAATCGAGCCGCACCATGAGGCCACTCCAACAACGTTTGCTCCCCGACAACTCCGAAGTGGTCGACGGTCGACTCCGAATCGGGGGCTGCGACCTGATCGACCTGGCAGCCGAGTTCGGGACACCACTGTTCGTCTACGACGAAGCCCACCTGAGGGCCAGGTGTCGCGAGGCGGTGGCCGCGTTCGGCCCCCACGTGGCTTATGCATCAAAGGCATTCCTGTGCAAGGCCATGGCCCGTCTCGCCCATGAGGAGGGCATGAAGATCGACGTGGCCACCGGAGGGGAGCTCCATGTGGCCCTCGCGGCCGGGGTGCCCGCCGATCGGCTGGTGATGCACGGCAACAACAAGTCGATGCTCGAGTTGCGCATGGCCATCGACAACGGGGTCGGTCGCATCGTCGTCGACTCGTTCGACGAGTTGGACCGTCTCGACGAGATCCACGCCGCCACCGGGGTCGTCCCCAAGGTGTTGCTGCGACTCACCCCCGGAGTCGAGGCCCACACCCACGAGTTCATAGCAACCGGTCAGGACGACTCCAAGTTCGGATTCACGGTCTCGTCGGGCGCCGCTGGTGAGGCCGTGGCCCGGGCCTCCGCGTCGGACTCGGTCGAGTTGGTGGGCGTCCACGCCCACCTCGGCAGTCAGGTGTTCGTTGTCTCGTCGTTCGCCAAGGCGGTGGCGGTCATCGCCGAGGTGGCGGCCCCTTACGGGCTGCCCGAAATGTCCATCGGCGGCGGGTTGGGTGTGGCCTACGTGGCCGACGACCAAGCCCCGGAGATCAGCGACTGGGGGAGGGCGGTGCGCGACGCGTGCCGATCAGCCGGTGTGAC
>CAZDYO010000465.1:0-2644 GCA_964509555.1 uncultured Acidimicrobiales bacterium | reverse complement strand
AGAGGAGCGCCCCCAACTCGGGCTGCGATTTCAGATCAAGGAAGCACCCTTCGGCTCGGCAGTCGACCGTGTGATCCGACAGCCCTCGTGCGGGAATGAGACGACTGTCGGGCGGAGCCGCCGACGCTGCTCCCGCTTGGGCACTGGCCGTAGTCGGGCCGAGGGTCAAGATGAGCCCCACCGAAGTGAACGCCACGGCCACCGCGGTCTTGGTCCGCCGTCGCCAACCCATTCGACACCCCCACGTCGTCGAGGTCGAGAGACTAGCCCGACCAGCGCGTTGGCTGCTGTGAGGTGGGCCTGTCTCGGGGAAAACCCGCCATGGCCGTCTGCTGTCGGTTGGTGCGCTCAGTTCGCGGGGTGGAGGTAGAACCCCTGCGGGGGCGTGCCGAAGATGAGGTCGCCGCCGTCGATGCTGAGTGAGTAGTTGCCTTCGAGGATGGTGAATGCCACACCTTGTTCGGAATAGGCGAGCCGTCCACACTCGTTGACGAGCTGATCGGGGAGAGGCTCCGAGAGTGGGTGGGCCGCGAGGTAGTCGGCGTCCCAAGCCCGGCATCCGAGGGTGATTTCGAGTTTCCACGGGTGGTTGGTGCCAGCAGGGGGCGGGGCTTCGGCAACGGTCACGTTGAGGGTCGTGTCGGTCGGCAGATCCAACCGCAGGAGTCCGGGATCATCCCAGGCGATCTCCCAGATTCCGTATATGGCGGGGTCGATGGTCGTCGGAGTGCCCGGTACGTCAGCTGAACGGTGAAGTATCAGTTGTTCGGGGGGATCGCCGAAGATCAGCTCGTCGTCGTTGAGACGCACTGACGTTGCCTGAAAGACAAGGTTGGCGAGGTGTTGCTCGGCTTGATCGACCAGGTTGCCGCAAGAAGCCAAGGTGCTTATTGGGTCACCGGCCTTCACGGCGGGAACCAGTTCGGACAGGGCGCCGCTGGTCGAGTTGCAACCGAGCGTCACCTCCATGCCCGCGGAGGCGAAGGGTCCCGACAGCCGGGAGATTTCGACCTTCAGAGTTTCGTGTTTCGGCAGGTTGAGCCAGGCCACGCTGGGGTTGTCGGTGTCGAGTGTCCATATGCCGAAGGCGGCCGGGTCGATGACCGGCACAGTGGTGGTCGGCAGCTGGGTCGTGGCTGCCGGTTGGGCCGTCGTGGTGGTGGTGACCGGCTGGTTTGTGGTGGTCGCGGGGGTTGTGGTCGGGTTGTCGGCACTGCACCCCGCAGCCGTGGTGGCAAGTACACCGACCAGAGCCGCTGCGCGTATCCAGCACATGGTCAGGTGGCGCGGCTTGTTGTGGGGAGACCTGGACTGGGTCAGGTCATACATGAAGACCAGGTCCTTGCTGTCACCAGCGCAGATGTGAGGGCAGGGTGGCACCAGCGAACACCGCTGCGCAGAGCACGCCGTCGTCGTCGGCCCCGAGTTCGGTCCGGATCAGCCCTGCCTCGGGCGACACCACTTCGACCTCGACCGGGTTCCCGCGACAGCCGAGTGTCATCTCCACCTGCCCGTTGGGGCTGGAACGACGATCGATGATTCGGGTGGGGAGTCGTGTGCCGTGTTGATCGAGGGCGACGCCACGGGTGTCATCCACCAGGGGAAGTCGGTGGAACCCGATCAACATGAGCCGGATCGTGGTCTCATCCTCGTGAGTCGCCATGGACCGACGATAGCGCTTGTCGTCAGGCCCGGCCGCGTCGACGACGCTTCTTGGTGGCCCGGTAGCCGGCGGCCGCTGACCCCATTGCGTCGGATTCGCCGCTGAAAAGGCTGAGTCCGTAGTCCCTAGCTGCGGCAGAAACATTCTCGATTGAGTTGGGCCTGTGGTCGGCTGGCATGGCTGTGACCTTGTCGCCACGTAGACGCGCCGCGGCTTGTGCCGCTTTGTCGGTTGTCTCAGGCGTGGGTGTTCGATCAGCGTCCTGCCGAGGTCTCTTGGGAAAGACGGCGCTCATGAACGATCTGATTCCCATGCGGTCGAGAGTAACACGGGGCTGATTGTGGCAGCCCTAACTGCCGTAGTTGATCGCTGATGACCGCCACCGCCCGTTGGTGGCGTCGCCGAGCAGGTTGGCGGCCTCGCCGATGATCTCGAGTAGGCGCTCGGCGGCGCGACGCAGCACCGGGTCGTTGTCGAAAGCGTCGCGGCCACGGCCGACTATCAGCGCCAGTTCGCCAGCCGCATCTCGGATGTCTGCCAACCGGTGGTCGTCCGAGCGCGTCACAGCGGGATGGCTTCTCGGCGGATGTGGTCGTCTCGGTCGGTGAGTCCGCCTGCGGAGACGACATCAACATCGCACCGGAGTAGCTCGGCGAGCGCGTCCTGGAGATGCAACACGTCGAACAGTGAGCTTCCGGGCTCGAACTCGACCAGAAAGTCGATGTCGCTGGTGTCGGTGTCGTTACCTCGGGCCACTGAACCGAACACGGCAACCGACACGGCCTTGTGGGCCCGTGCGAGATCGTTGATCGCCTCTCGGTTCTGCTCAAGGATCAACGACTTGTGGCCCACGGGTCCGAGGGTACCTCAGCACCTAGACCCGGGACCGAACGGGTTCTCTCGCCATGCCCGGGGCACCACTTCGAGCCTCCAAACCACACCTCCGCAGGGGACTCACCCATCTGATCACCCGAACCAGCG
>CAZDYO010000464.1:0-2645 GCA_964509555.1 uncultured Acidimicrobiales bacterium | reverse complement strand
CGACATCGTCTATGAGGGTGCCCGCAGTATCACCGGCCCGTATCTATCGACGCTCGGAGCATCCGCTGCAGTGGTGGGATTCGTGGCCGGCGCCGGTGAACTCGTCGGCTACGGGCTGCGCACCATCACCGGGATGATCGCCGACCGCACCGGCGGCTACTGGGCGATGACCATCGGAGGATACGGACTCACTGTGGCCGCGGTTCCACTACTCGGATGGGTCGGCCGAGTCGATCTGGCCCTCGCCCTCATCGTGGCGGAACGCATGGGAAAGGCCATCCGGGCCCCGGCACGCGACACCCTGATCGCCGACGCATCCGAACCCCTCGGCCGCGGCCTCGGATTCGGCATCCATGAGGCCCTCGACCAGACCGGCGCTGTGGCCGGCCCGCTGATTCTTGCCGCAGTGCTCTCGGCGCGCCACGCCGACTATCGACTGGCATTCTCCATCCTCGCGATACCCAGCGTGCTCACGATGCTGGCCCTGTTTGCCGCCCACCACTTCAGCCCGGGGCAACAGTCGCGGCCATCCCCCACCCGCGATACCGATCCCCCCGAAGCCGTGTCGTCCCGAGCCCGCGCATACATGATGTTCGTGGCGATGGGAACCGTCGGGTTCGCACCCTTCCCCCTGATCGCATTTCATCTCACCACCCACTCGATAGTTGCCGACGCCCAGATTCCCCTCATGTTCGCCGCGGCCATGGCTGTCGACGCGGTCGTGGCCTTGGTGACCGGCCACCAATACGACCGTCGCGGGCTGAGAGTTCTGCTCCTTCTGCCCACCATCTCACTGGCCACGGCCGCCACCTTCGCCTCCACAAGATCTGTTGTCTGGGTCGGCGTCATCGCCTGGGGGGCGGTCATGGGCATACAGGAATCGACGCTGCGTGCAGCCGTGGGAGACCTCTCCTCGTCGACTCGCCGAGCCACGGCCTACGGGCTGTTCAACTCTGTCTACGGCGTTGCCCTGTTCGTCGGCGGTATCAGTCTCGGACTGCTCTACGACTGGTCGATACCGGCAGTCGTCGTGACGATCATCGCGACCCAGATTGGCGCCACTCTTGTCTTGCGGCGCATCCTGTCGTCCCAGTGACCAGTCCGCCGTACCGGCTGTGAGGACCATGTGAAGGCTGCTGTCTGCCGAGAATTCGGGGTCCCACTGTCGATTGAGGACGTCACGCTCGATCCTCCGGGACCCGGTGAGGTCCGGGTCGAGTTGGCTGCCTGCGCGATCTGTCATTCCGATATCACCTTCGCTCGTGGTGGATGGGGTGGTGCGCTCCCGGCGGTCTACGGCCACGAAGCGGCCGGGGTGGTTGCCGAGATCGGCGATGGAGTCGATCGCGTGGAGGTCGGCCGACACGTTGTGGTCACACTCATACGTTCTTGTGGACGGTGCGCCCAGTGCCGCCGAGGGCACGAAGTTGCCTGCACGTCAACCTGGCCGCTCGATCACCGATCACCGCTGAGCGATGCCGATGGCGTCCGACTCCATCATGGGATGAGAACAGCAGCGTTCGCCGAGCAGGTCGTTGTTGAACAGAGCCAGATAGTGGCCATCGACGATGACATTCCGCTCGATTCTGCGTGCCTGCTGGCCTGCGGAGTCATCACCGGATTCGGAGCTGTGACCAACACGGCCGATGTTGGGCCGGGCGACATTGTTGTTGTGATCGGGTGTGGAGGCGTGGGCCTCAACAGCGTGCAGGGGGCGGCCACGGCCGGAGCCACGATCGTGATCGCCGTCGACCTGTCTGCCGAGAAGCTTCGTGCCGCGGTGGATTTCGGGGCCACCGCCGTGGTCAACGCCGTATCAGATGACGTCAAGTCCCGAGTTCACGACCTCACCGGCGGGGCCATGGCCGACTACGTATTCGTCACCGTCGGTGCCAAGTCGGCGTTCGACCAAGCGCCGGCGTTGTTGGCCCCGTTCGGAGCAGTTGTGTGGGTGGGCATGCCGGCCTCCGGCGTCACCAGCGAACTCGACCCGGCCACGATGGCGTCTCGCAACCAACGAGTGCTCGGATCGAAGATGGGATCATCGAAAGTGTCTGCCGACATACCGGCGCTCGTGAGCCTCTATCGCCAGGGCCGGGTGAAACTCGACGAACTGATCACCCACCGGTTCGCCCTGGACCAGATCAACGAGGCCATCCAGGAAGTCGAGCGGGGAGAGACCCTGCGCAATGTGATCATTTTCGATTTGGAGCCATGAGATGAAGATCACCGAGATTCAGACATACGTCGTGGCCAACCGCGTTCCGGGTCGTGGTGGCCCCTACTTCCCCATTGTCAAACTCGCCACGGACACCGGAGCGACCGGCATCGGAGAGATCTACGCGGCTTCCTTCAGCGCCGACCGAATCGCCGATCTGGCGGTTGACACCGCCGAGCGTCACCTGATCGGGGAAGACCCTTTCAGAGTTGAGCGGCTCTGGCGCACGGTCTACACCAGCGGGTACTCGGGCCGGCCGGGCCCAACGCTCGTCGGCGTGTTGAGCGGCCTCGAAATGGCGTGTTGGGATATCATCGGCAAGGAGACAAATCGCCCGGTGCACGATCTGCTCGGCGGGCGCGTCCACGAGCGACTCCGCACCTACACCTACATCTACCCGAGCGAAGAACTACCGGACGTCTACACG
>CAZDYO010000463.1:0-2649 GCA_964509555.1 uncultured Acidimicrobiales bacterium | reverse complement strand
CATGAGCCGGGCCTGCAGGCCGACATGGGAGTCGCCCATGTCTCCTTCGATCTCGGCTCGTGGGGTGAGTGCGGCCACCGAGTCGATCACGATCACGTCGAGGGCCCCGGAGCGAATCAGCATGTCGACGATTTCGAGGGCCTGTTCGCCGGTGTCGGGCTGCGATATCAGCAACTCGTCGATGTCGACCCCGATTGCCTTGGCGTAGACCGGATCCATGGCGTGTTCGGCATCGATGTAGGCGCACTTGCCACCGTTGCGCTGGGCCTCGGCCACCACATGGGTGGCGAGGGTGGTCTTACCCGAAGATTCGGGCCCGTAGATCTCGGTGACGCGCCCACGGGGCAGGCCGCCTATGCCGAGGGCCAGGTCGAGCGCCAGGGCGCCGGTGGGGACCGACTCGATACCCATGGAGGCGTTCTCGCCCATGCGCATGACCGAACCCTTGCCGAACTGCTTCTCGATCTGGCCGAGGGCCATCTCCAGGGCCTTGTCCCTGTCGACCGGCTTGTCTCTGTCGGCGATCTTGCTGGTGGATGAGGACTTGTGACGTGGGGCCATGGGTGGTTCTTTCTCGGTGAATGTGTACTGCGTTGAATGTGACTGCGGCAGACCATAGAGATGGGGTGTGACACTCTTCGGGAAGAGCGACACGCCCCGTGCGAATGACACGAGTGTAAGTGCGAACACTCGTTCGATGCAAGGACCCGACCCAAATCAGTTGGCACGTTCGACCGGCCACCCCATCGAAGTGATGCTCGACAGTTCCGACCGGATGAACGGCGCGGACTCGTTGGCGTCGCCCGCGGTCTACGATCGGGGGCCGGTCACCTCTGTCGACAGGAGCCCAACATGGCCAGGACCACCCCCGACGATGCCGAACTGCGAGCCCGGCTGACCCCGGCACAATACGAGGTCACGCAGCGGGCCGACACCGAGCGGCCGTTCACGGGCGAATACTGGGATTGTCACGACGACGGCACCTACCGTTGCGTTGTGTGCGACACCGCCCTGTTCACCAGCGACACCAAGTTCGAGTCAGGTTCGGGCTGGCCGAGCTTCTTCGACACCGTCGGCCCGGATGTCGTCGAGATCCACCGCGACGTGTCCCACGGCATGGTTCGTGAGGAGGCCGTGTGCGCCAACTGCGGTGCCCACCTCGGCCACCGGTTCCCCGACGGCCCCCAGCCGACCGGGCAGCGATACTGCATGAACTCGGCCAGCCTGCGGCTCGACCGTGACGGAATCATTACGGACTGACGGCCCTGCGTCCCCGTGTGTTGCTCCACCAAGGACGGTCACGGATGTCTCGAACACGACCTCCCCGGTGGAGTCGGTCAGAGCCAGTAGCGGCCCGTCGTCGAGTGTCCCTCCCGATGCGCTTCGCCCCCGGTCCTCGCCTATGGGATGGTTTCGGCGGAACGCTTCGAACAGGTGCTCCCAAGTGTCGACTGCGGTCCATTTCGGCGAAGAGCCGTATGACAATTAGTCGTGGACGTGTGACCCGTCGTCGGCAATCACTGGTGTCATCGTGGTGGTGTCGAACCCCCAGGTGGGCTGCTGGTCGAGCTCACCGTGATCGCCGGGCCATCTGATCAGGCCGCTCCCCCCGTCCATTTCGTCGTGGGCCCTCGACGAGTGGGCCATGCCGGCTGTGTGCCCGGCTTCCTGGGCAGCGATCCACCCAGGCAGGTAGGTGCGAAATACCTTGTGCCCTCCGCGCCACGCACATCCGCCGCTCTGTCCGGGCGCCGCAAACGGAGGCACGAACATGGAGAAGGTCCGCATGTCTGACGTCGCGATCTTCGTGAGCCGTAGGTGCCGATTGCAGTCGAGACTCGTGAAGGCGTCCTTCAAGGTCGAGTAGCCCACACCCGATGCCGGCCCGCTTGCTTCAAAGTGGGGCAGGTCTATGGGCGGTGAGGCGTTGGGGTCCTTGATTTGGATGGTGGACGGAAACCCGAATCGGGTCGGGTAATTGCCCGGCGCGGGAATCATCTTCCACCAGTTGAGGATCATTCGATGCACCTGGCCGACACTGGCGATGTTGGACACTTGATCGCCGACCGAGACCCCGTCGGCCGAGCAGGGGCCATAGTCCGACTCCAACATGTCGGCGTCGCATCTCCAGAAGTATTCGACAATCATCGGAGACACCCCGAATGTTCCGACATCGGTGAAGTTGACGACGCGCGAGACCATGTTGAGCGGCCCGTCGTGTCCGTCCATTTCCCTGGCCGACCCTCCCCAACCAGGCGGGTTGACTTCATATGTGAGTGTCACCTCACCGTTGGTCCACGACTCGGGCAGAACGAAGTCGTGGGTGCGATGAAGTGCCGGCCGCGCATAGGCCTCGGCCTCGGGGCCGGGGGCGAGTGTGGCGATTTTCGGATACAAGAATTCGGGGTTGAGCGGCGATCCCGGAAGGCTGACACCGTCGCAGGTTCCATAGAGGAGACCTGGTGTCGCCAGGTCCTGGGGTGTTAGCCGTGGCCCGTCAGGGAATTGTTGTACGGCATATCCGCGCACCACCGTGCGCTTGTTCATGACCAACGGGAAACCGTCGACGACGGTGCTCCCGACGCTTGGTTTAACCTGAATCCACCGATCGGTTTCGGGTGAGGGTGGTTTGGTGGGCTGGGCTGCTGC
>CAZDYO010000462.1:0-2655 GCA_964509555.1 uncultured Acidimicrobiales bacterium | reverse complement strand
ACTATGTGACTCAGCGTGATGTCACGGTCGGGTCATACCTCTCGATCAGACATCTGATCACAGCGGCGGAGGCAGCTCATGAACGAATCCAAAGGTGGACACCCGACCCCACGGCGACGACGACTGGTGGCCGTGATAGCCGTGGTGGCGTCGATCGGCGTCTCGCTGGGCATCCCGGCCGCGGCGGCCCAGTCCCCCACCACCGCACCGGCCCCCTCCCACTCGCTTCAGCCGATGGTGATCGGCGGATCCGACACCCTCAACGACGGCTTCGTGGCTGCTCTCCTCCAGACAGCCATCGCTGACCCGTTCCAGGCCCAGTTCTGCGGCGGCTCGCTCGTGAGCCCCAACGTCGTCATCACCGCTGCCCACTGCGTCGAGTCGTTCACCGCCGCCGACTTCACGGTCGCTGTCGGCCAGACGACGCTGTCAGGCATCACCCCTGCCGACCGCATCGCCGTGTCCGACATCCTCATTTACCCCGGCTGGGTGCCCGGCACTTTCGACGGCGTCGACATCGCCTTGGTGAAACTGGCCGCCGACATCACCACCGTCGCGCCGGTCATCATCGAAACCGATCCCGTCGAGCCCTCGCTGGGTCGAGGCATGGTGGTCGCCGGGTGGGGAGCCGTCGACCCGGCCCGCAACTTCTTCGCAGACTTCCTCCAATCGGCTGCGGTCTTCGCTCACAGCGACGTCACCACCACTCCCACCACAATGTTCAGCCTTTGCGGCTCCACACAGCCGGGCGACGACGTGTGTTTCGGCGACACCACCACCGCAGCCTGCAACGGCGACAGCGGCGGACCCGTCCTCGGCCTCACCGACCCGGTAAACGGCGTGCTCGAGCTCGAAGCCTTGGTGTCGTTCGGGCCGGCCGCGCAATGCCTTTCCCCGGTCTGGTGGGACGCAGGCCAGCGGCTGTCGCCCTACAAGACCTGGATCGACGCCGGCATCACCGCGTGGGCTCCCCCGCCACCGATCACCGTGCCCAGCGCGCCCGGCACACCCACCGTGATCCGCGGCGACGCATCAGCCGACATCTCCTGGACCGCCCCGGCCGACAACGGCGGCGACCCCAACCTGATCTACACGGTCACCGGCTCGCCCGACGGGTCGTGCATCTCCAACACCACCTCATGCCACATGGTCGCCCTGTCCAACGGGGTCCCCCACAGCTTCACCGTCACCGCCACCAACAGCGCCGGCACCGGTCCCGCCTCCCAGCCGTCCACCGCGGTGCTCGCAGCCACGCTCATCAACTGCGACGTCCAGACCCACACGTTCCTCGACGTGCCCGCCGACTCGTTCGCCCTGGCCGACATCGGGTGCATCCTCAGCCTCAACGTCACCCACGGCACCTCCGCCACCACCTACAACCCCACCGGCAACGTCACCCGCGAACAAATGGCCGCGTTCCTCGCCCGCCTCTACCGCGCCATCACCACGTGACCTAGTGTCGGGGGTCACAACCGCCCCACCGCGGGCACAACCACCCACAGGGGGCCGACGAAATGATTTTGGGTATGGAGTTCAGCGCAGGCGACACCGGCTTCATGCTGGTGTCCACCAGCCTGGTCATGTTGATGACCCCCGGCTTGGCGTTCTTCTACGGAGGGCTCGTCGGCCGCAAGAACGTGCTCACCATCATGATGCAGAGCTACGTCTCGATGGGTGTCAGCACGATCCTGTGGTGGGCCGTCGGCTTCTCGCTCTCGTTCTCGGGCGGCCAAGGCGGAGTCATCGGCAACCTCGACAACTCCTTCCTCAGCGGCATCTCCATCACCGACCCGTTCACCGGCAACGGCAAGATCCCGCTGCTGGTGTTCTTCGTCTACCAGATGATGTTCGCGGTGATCACCCCAGCCCTCATCACCGGCGCCTTCACCAACCGGGTCAGGTTCTCGCCGTACCTGATCTTCATCGTCTTCTGGCAGCTCTTCGTCTACTACCCGTTCGTCCATATGGTGTGGGGCGGCGGACTGCTCGCCGACTGGGGAGTGCTCGACTTCGCCGGAGGCATCGTGGTCCACGCCACCGCCGGCATGGCCGCCTTGGCCTCCGTGTTCTACCTCGGGGCCAGAAGAGTCGGAGAACGCGGCCCCCACAGCATCCCCCTGGTGGCGCTCGGCACCGGCCTGCTCTGGTTCGGCTGGTACGGCTTCAACGCCGGCAGTGAACTCCAAGTCGACGCCATCACCGCCCTGGCCTTCGTCAACACCGAACTCGCCGCATCGTTCGCCGCCATCACCTGGCTGGCCATCGAATGGCGCATCAGTGGCAAGCCCCGCTTCGTCGGGCTGCTCACCGGCGCCGTCGCCGGGCTGGCCACCATCACTCCGGCCGCCGGCTACGTCCACCCCTCATCGGCGGTCATCATCGGCATCGTCGCCGGCACCGTCTGCTACGGCGCGGTGGCCTGGAAGAACCACAACGAATGGGATGATGCCCTTGACGTGTGGGGCGTCCACGGAGTCGGCGGGATCATCGGCGTGATCATGCTCGGCGCGTTCGCCACCACCGGAGCCAACCCCGGCGGAGCCGACGGCCTGTTCAACGGTGGGTCCACATTCTTCTTCAATGAAGTCGGGGCCGGGGGGGCCGCAGCCGAAGGGGCGTTCGTGAGCACGGAGGAGCGGCGCAGCCGCACACCAT
>CAZDYO010000461.1:0-2668 GCA_964509555.1 uncultured Acidimicrobiales bacterium | reverse complement strand
CATGCTCGAGTTGCCGCGTATGCGGGCCCGGACGATCACGCTCACCGTCGACGGGGTCGACCACGAATTCGATGCCGTACTCATTGCGGTGGCCAACACCGCCTGGTTCGGTGGAGGCATGGAGATCTGCCCTGGGGCTGATCCGACCGACGGAATGCTCGAGGTCACCGTGGTCGGCGACGTAGGGCGTATCGAGATGCTCAGGTTCTTCAACCGGGTGTTCAAGGGCACCCACCTGAACCGCTCCAACGTGTTCACATTCAAGGGGCACGAAATCGCGATCGATTCCGAGGGCCTCGAACTGTGGGGCGACGGAGAGAGACTCGGATTGGCTCCCGTCACGCTTGAGGCCCGTCCCGGCGCGCTCAAGCTCGCTTTGTGAACAGCGGCTACAGGTCGAAGGCCACCCTGAACCCGATGTTGCCGGCCGCGGTGTCGGGCGTGTTGGAGGTTCGGGCCCCGACCCGGTACCGGTTGCAGTAGGACTCGTGGCAGAGATACGAGCCACCGCGAACCACCCGGTGCCCGGGCCGGTCCTCCCACACCTCCGAGGTCCATTCCCAGACATTGCCGGCGCAATCGTGAAGCCCGTAGCCGTTGGCCGGGAACTCATCGACAGGGGAGGTTCCGAGCCAGCCATCCTCGAGGGTGTTGTGGTTCGGAAAGTCGCCCTGCCAGATGTTGCACATGTGTCGGCCCTGCGGTGTGAGCTCATCGCCCCACGGATATCGAGCTCCCGAAAGCCCTCCGCGAGCGGCTTTCTCCCATTCGGCCTCGGAGAAGAGTCGGCCACCTGCCCACTCGCAGTAGGCGACGGCATCAAACCAATTGACCTGCACCACCGGGTGGGACCCGAGGCCGTCCACTGAACTCTGGGGGCCGTGGGGGTGTCGCCAGTCGGCGCCCTCCACCACCCGCCACCATTCGCTTCCGACAACACCACGCGTGGCTGGGAACTCATCCGGGAGCAACCCGGCGAACACGAACGCCCACCCGTCGGCTTCGGCCCCGGTGCTCCAGCCGGTGGAATCGGCGAACTCCCGGAATTCGTCGTTGGTGACGATCGTGGGGGATGCCATGAAGGCCGCCACCTCAACGTCGCGTACCGGGCCCTCCATGTCGGCGGGGAACCGGTCGTCGTCAGTGCCCATGGCGAACACGCCCGCGGGGATGACGACCGGTTCGTTGGGTGCGGAACTCACCCTGTCAGGATGACCCGATCAGCCGGCCGATGCCATTGCTGCACGCGCCCGCATCTCGGCGACCCGCTTGCGCCCGATGATCGGGGTGGTTGGGGGGAATCCGGCCTCGGCACGCTCCGATTCGGATTCGCCACCCCAGAAGCCGAGTTCCCGGTTGACCCTGGCGTATTCGCGGCATGAGGTCATCGAACCACACACCCCACAAATCAGCTTCGCCGCTGCCTCCCGCCTGACCCTGGCCTCGGGACGCTCCGCGAACGGAGCAAAGAACAGTTCACTGTGTCCGCTGCAGGCAGCAGTCTCCATCCATTCGGTGGGACCGGACGGCCCCACCGGAGTCTCGACTGCCGTCTCCACAAAGTCACGCATTCGTCCTCCAGCTTTCGTGGTACCCACCCGGGATACCAGACCCGTTGTCACTGACCGCATTCGGTAACCCGGCCACAGTAAGAAATGCGGAGCCGTTTGTCTCGCGATCGGCGATAGTTATTCATGTTGCCGGGTATCAGTGATTCAGATGACCGGCGCCGTGCACCAGAGTCCTCGGTCCCTATTGTGGGCCGGCCACCACATGATCGTCGTGGAGTGCCGCGATCTCAGCCGACGACAACCCGAGGTCCTCAGCCAGGATCTCATCGGTATGGGCCCCCAGAGACGGTGCCGGCGATGGCTCCACCGGCAACTCCCCGGCAATGGCCAGCGGAGACCCCGGGGTCAGGTAGGTGCCGATCCCCGGTTGTTCGACCTCGCGGAACAGACCACTGTCGAGTGAACAACGAGGATCGTTTTCGACCATCTCGGTGAACGACTGGTATCTCCCCCAGCACACTCCTGACGCGTCGAACCTCTCCGCAACCCGGGCAATGGGCCTCGACTCGATCCATGGACCGACGACCGCACTGATCTCGGCACGAGCCTGGAATCTGTCGCCCTCCACCCCGAAATCGAGACCCGTCCGCCGTTCGATGTCGGCAATGGCCGCGGTCGACTCGGTGGCGGACAGCAGACTCGACCACTGCTTGGGGCTTATGCCGACCACATACACCCGCACGCCGTCAGCCGTGACGAAGTCGGTGCCGTAGGCCCCGTAGAGGTCGTTGCCGAGGCGGGGCCGTTCGCTGTGATTCACCTGGGCCTCGGCGACATGACCCAGCGCCGACACCGCGGCCAACGCGACATCGGACAGGGCCAGCGTCATGAACGAGCCCCGGCCGTGGATCAGACGATGACGATCGGCGGCCACGATCCCAAGCGCCGCGGTCTGACCGCAGATGAGATCCCAGGCCGGCAACACGTGATTGACCACGTCGTCGGTGTCGGCAGGACCCGTGACCAACGGATAACCGATGGCACAATTGACGGTGTAGTCGAGGGCCGTGGAACCGTCGCGGTTGCCGGTGATGGCCAACATCACCAGATCGGGTCGGGCCTCCGACATCGATTCATGACTCAGCCAGCCACGCGCC
>CAZDYO010000460.1:0-2669 GCA_964509555.1 uncultured Acidimicrobiales bacterium | reverse complement strand
GGGGATCGACCAGCAGGCCATGGCGATGGTGGATCTCGGCCATGACCTCGAGCGTGCGGGAATCGTCGATGCGGTCGCCGGCGAACCCGGCCCGTAGACGCTGGTGTTGCTCCGGGGTGAGCGAGGCCCGGCCCGTGGATCGGAACGAGGCGAGAAGCTCGGCGGTGGCCGGGCCATTGCCGTCGAGCAATTCGACGAGCAGTCGCTCGAGGTTGGACGAGATCTGGATGTCCATGCTCGGGGAAAGGGTGGGCACCACGTCGGCTGCGACCATCTCGCCGGTCTCGATGAGACGGCTGAGAATGTCGTTGGAGTTGGACGCAACCACGAACCGTTGCACCGGCAGGCCCATGCGGGCAGCCACGTGACCGGCAAACACATTGCCGAAATTGCCGGTTGGGACGCAGAAGGTTGTCGGCTCTGATCGTCGACCGAGGAGCTGCGAGGCCCAGACGTAGTAGACGGTCTGGGCCATGACCCTGGCCCAGTTGATCGAATTCACCGCGGACAGATCGTTTCTCACCCGGAATGACTCATCGGCGAACATGGACTTCACCATGTCCTGGCAGTCGTCGAAGGTTCCCTCGATCGCCACCGCGTGGACGTTGGGGTCGGTGAGCGTGGTCATCTGCCGTCGCTGGACCTCGGAGGTTCGGCCGGCCGGGAACAGCACCACGATGTCGGCCCGGTCACTGCCGCGCACGGCCTCCATCGCTGCCGAGCCGGTATCGCCGGAGGTGGCACCAACGATCATGACCCGACCGTCACGCTGCTTCAGGACATGGTCGAACAGCCGACCGACCAGCTGCAGGGCGATGTCCTTGAACGCCAACGTGGGGCCGTGGAACAACTCAAGAAGATGGTGGCCCTCGTCGAGCTCCACGAGCGGGCAGACCTCGGGAGCCGAGAACGTCGAGTAGGCCTCGGCGACCATGACGTCGAAGTCGGAACGGGAGATGCTGCCGTCGACAAACGGGAACATCACCTCCGAGGCCGACTCCACATAGGAATCGGGGTGAGCACCCGAGAGAGCGGGCCACGAAGTCGGCAGGTAGAGGCCCCCATCGGCGGCGAGACCAGCGAGGAGGACGTCGGAAAACCCGAGCTCGGCGGCCCCACCGCGGGTGCTGCCATAGGCGATCGGCATGTTCAGTCCTCGTCGATCACACGAATGAGCGTGTGGAACTCGTTGACCACATCAAGTTCGCGCAGCGCCCGCAAAGTCGACCTGACGTCGGACTCACGCGACACGTGGGTGATGAACATCAGCCGAGCACCCGACTCGAGTTCCTGTTGCTCCATCGACTTGATGGACACACCGAAACGGCCGAACTCAGTGGCCACCTGGGCCAACACGCCGGACTGATCATTGACCTCCATGCTGAGGTAGTAGGCCGATTGGAGGTCGTCGATGGAGCGGATGCGGGCCCGTGAGAGCTTTCCGATGCGACCGGTGCCTCCGGCGGACAAATTGACCGCGGCGTCGATGAGATCGCCCAGCACGGCGCTGGCTGTGGGGAGGCCACCCGCTCCCCGGCCGTAGAACATCAGGTCTCCGACCGCGTCGCCCTCGACGAACACCGCGTTGAAGCTGCCTCTCACGGACGCAAGCGGATGACTGCGCGGCACCATCGCCGGATGGGTGCGAACCGCCACCTCGGGCGGTAGGTCGGGATCCGACGAAGGAGTGCCCTCGACCACCGCGATGGCCTTGATGACATAGCCGAGCCGGGCGGCGGTGGCAATGTCGTGGGCGGTGATCTCGGATATCCCCTCGTGATAGACATCGCCGGCAACCACCACCGAGCCGAACACGATGGTGGCGATGATCGCGGCCTTGGCCCCGGCGTCGTATCCCTCGACATCGGCGGTTGGATCCCGCTCCGCGTATCCGAGGCTCTGGGCTTCGGCCAGCGCGTCGGCGTAGGTGGCACCGTCCTCGGTCATGCGGGTGAGGATGAAGTTGGTGGTGCCGTTGACAATGCCCATGACCCGGTTGACCGGTTCACCCATGAGCGATTCGCGAAGCGGCCGCACGATGGGGATGCCCCCGGCGACGGCCGCTTCGAAGAGCAGGTCGACGCCCGCGTCGTCGGCGTTGGCGAAGAGTTCGGCGCCGTGATTGGCAAGCAGTTCCTTGTTGCCGGTGATCACCGGTTTGCCGAGTTCGATGGCCCGCAACACCAGCTCGCGTGCCGGTTCGATGCCGCCGATCACCTCGATGACGACATCGATGTCGGGGTCTTCGACGACGCCACGGGTCTCGGTCGTGAACACCTCTGATGGCAGGTCGACATCGCGGTCACGCGACAGCGACCTCACGGCAACCCTGGTGATGTTGATATCGACACCGGTACGGGCCGCAATGGCGCTGCGCTGACGTTCGAGAAGCCCGACGAGCGCGCCGCCGACGTTTCCGCATCCGAGAAGTCCGACTCGTAGTTGTTTCACGATCGCCGAGCGTATCTGCTGCCCATGGCCCGCCGTATCGGGTTACGCACCACCGCCGATGCGTAGGCCAGACGGTCGCTCCACGAGGGAAGCACACGCATCGAGGCCACGGCCTGGCGGCGGAATCGGTGATCGGAGGTTTCGTAGGTCGACATGAGGCGACGGTCGGCGGGCGAGATCTCACGTGAGGAGGCCCACTCGCCGAGCACACCGAGATC
>CAZDYO010000459.1:0-2718 GCA_964509555.1 uncultured Acidimicrobiales bacterium | reverse complement strand
GTGGACACCACCACGGCGGGGCGTCGTCGGCGAATGATCGACACGGCCCGGGGAATGGCGCGTAGGAGAGAGACATAGCCCCGCGGTGGAATGTACGGGGTGAAATCGACCTGTCGTCCCCTGAGGATCGACGAGGCGTGATCGCCATCGAAACTGACCCACGTCTGATCACGCCGGGGGGAAATGCGCGGGGCCAACTCCACCAACTGGGTGAGATGCCCGCCCGATGATGCCACCATGAGCATTGGCCGGTCGGTACCTGGTTTCGATTTGCCCATCGTCATATTGTCGGACGATGTGGCCGGCGGTGAAGGATGCCGCGGAGGTGGCTCATTCGATGACGAGGCCCTCGATCCCCGGTTCCGGATCGGGCCACGACATGTCGAGTCGCTCGAGTGTGTCGACGACGATCTCGCTGATGAGCAGGTTTCGGAACCATTTGCGGTCTGCTGGTATGACGAACCACGGGGCGTGCCTGGTGCTGGTTCGCTCCAACATCGCGGTGAAGGCCTTCTGGTAGTCGTCCCAGAGTTCGCGCTCGCGAAGGTCGCCGAGTTCGAACTTCCAGTTCTTGCGCGGGGTGTCGATCCGATCCTGGAGCCGTTCCCGTTGCTCGTCCTTGGAGATGTGGAGAAAGAACTTGACGATGGTGGTGCCTTCGTCGGCCAACATCTTCTCGAAGTTGTTGATGTGGTCGTATCTCCGCTTCCACCGCTCGGACGCAACGAGATCGTGGACCCTCACGACCAGGACATCTTCGTAGTGGGATCGGTTGAAGATGGTGATCTCCCCGACACCCGGAGTGTGCTGGTGAATCCTCCAGAGGTAGTCGTGGGCCATTTCGACATCGGTCGGCTTCTTGAACGATGCCACCTTCACCCCTTGGGGGTTCACCTTGTCGAAGACATGGCGGATGGTTCCGTCCTTGCCGCCGGTGTCGGTGGCCTGGATCACGAACAGCACCTTGTGGCGCCTCTCGGCGTAGAGGAGTTCCTGCAGGTACTCGAGACGGGAATTGAGCTCCACGGTGCGTGATTCGGCGGCGTCACGCTCCCATCCGCCGTTGTCGCGGGTGTCGAAGTCGCCAAGAATGATGTCCTGCCCCGGCTCGACACGATATTTGGATAGCTTCATCACAGGATTGTGTATCACCCTTGCGGATTGGGCGCAGCCCGACCTTCATCCTCCGGACAACAATGCCGACTGGAGAATGGCGACCCGCAGTCGGATGGTTCGCGAATTTGGCCCCACCGGATCCAACATGACGACAGCACACGAAATCATAGAGCAGGGCTTGAGAGACCTGATCGCCGTTGCATCGGAGCGAATCGGGGCCGAGATGGGTCCGGCGTGCCCGACCGAGGGGTTTCTCGTGGCTCTCGCCGATGAGGTCGCCACCGCGCTGGCTGACCCCACCACTGTGCCCTACCCCGACCTGGTCGATCCCAACGCCTACTGGGAGGCGTCGGTTCGCCCCCAGGGAGAGGCACTTCAAAAGGCCGTCGATGAGATTCTCTCCTGGCTCGAGTCCGGGGTCATCTCGATCATGGAGGTCGCCGAGGCCGACATGAAGGCCACCGTCGATGCCGCGGCGGCCGAAGGAGGAGCCGACCCGGTTGCCCTTCGCAGTCGACTTGCCGCGGGGATGGATCAGCGCTGCATGGAGCTGCACCACCTCATGGCCGAGATCCTCAATGTCGTTCCCGACAGCGATCAGCTCACCGCCGCCAAGCAGGGGTTCGAGCGCCGGCTCGAAGCCCAGTCGGTGGCCGACGTAGATGCCCTCAAGACGGCCTACATGGCCGAAGCCGGGGGCGACGAGGCCCACCAGCGTTTCGCCGAGCAGCAGTGGTCCGAGACCCATGGGGAGCGGGTCGTCTACCGGCAAGCGCTGTTGAGGGCCGAGCCGCCGTGGCGCCACCAGGAAATCGCGCTGGTGGGTTACGAGAGGTCGCTCGAGATGGTGCGCGAAGCCACCGAGGCCGTGGTCGAGCGGCTGCAGGCCCCACTGGCCGACATGAGCAGCCTGATTCTCCAGCGCTACGACTCGATCGGCTCTGCCTGAGCCCATTTCGTGATGTCGGCTTGAGGGCGCTCGGGCCCTCCAAGGTCAGTAGTCGACCGAAGAGATCTCGCTCAGCTTGTCGAGACGGTGGTGGGCGTTGACCATACGGACGGTGCCGGTACGTGAGCGCATCACCAATGAGCTGGTTCGGCAGCCGGTGTTGTCGAACTGGACACCCTTGAGGAGGTCGCCGTCGGTGAGCCCGGTGGCCGCGAAGAAACAGTCGTTGCCGTGAACGAGATCGTCCTGGTCGAGAATACGCGACAAGTCGTATCCGGCCTCGATGGCCTGGTTGCGTTCGTGTTCGTTGCGGGGCCACAGCCGGCACACCATCTGCCCGCCCATGCATTTGAGCGCCGCAGCGGTGATCACGCCTTCGGGTGTGCCTCCGATACCGAACAGTATGTCGGCGCCGGCATCGGGCCATGCGGTGGAGATGGCACCGGCGACGTCGCCATCGGGGATCAGGCGAATCCTGGCACCGGCTTCGCGGACCTCCTGGATCAGTTCATCATGGCGATCGCGGTCGAGGATCACCGCCACCAGATCGTTGACCTGCTTGCCCTTGGCCTCGGCGACGCTCGCAAGGTTCTCGGCGGGGGACTTCTCGAGGCTGATCGCACCGTATGCGCTCGGGCCGACTGCGATCTTCT
>CAZDYO010000458.1:0-2721 GCA_964509555.1 uncultured Acidimicrobiales bacterium | reverse complement strand
GAGCACGGCGTTGACAAGGTGCGTTTCGACCTCGGGTGCCATCGCTCCGGTGGGTGCGTATCCCCTCGCATCCAGACCCGGGGTCTCGTCTACGAAATCCCAGCTCACCGGGGACCCACCACCGGCCATGTACTGGTGGGTGGCGGCCACGTAGGCTCCGATGAGAATCGACGACGCCGTGATCGGATTGGGATCCTCGATGCCGCGATGGCTGATGCCGAACTCGGTCTCGATTCCGATTGTCTTGGGAATGGCCATCGGGGCGACCCTAGCCGGAGATTCCCGCTCGACAGGAGCGTGGGACCCCTGTCCGCCGGGGGTGCTCAGAGAATCTGCGACAGGAAGAGCTTGGTGCGGTCTTCTTCGGGATCGGTGAAGAAGTGCTCCGGTGTGCCCACTTCGACGATCTCGCCATCCTCCATGAAGATGATCCGGTCGGCGACCTCACGGGCGAAGCCCATCTCGTGGGTGACCACCATCATGGTCATGCCCGATCGGGCCAGGCCCTTCATGACGTCGAGAACTTCTTTGATCATCTCGGGATCAAGAGCTGAGGTGGGCTCGTCGAAGAGCATGATGCGCGGTTCCATGGCCAAGGCACGGGCGATGGCGACTCGCTGCTGCTGTCCGCCCGACATCTGACCGGGGTACTTGTCGGCCTGCTCGGGAATCCCGACCACGTTGAGAAGCTCCATGGCCTTTTCCTCGGCGTCGGCCTTGGGCAGCTTGCGCACCCACTTGGGAGCCAGGGTGATGTTGTCGAGCACCGTGAGGTGGGGGAACAGGTTGAACTGCTGGAATACCATTCCGACTTCGGAGCGGATCTTCTCGATGTTGCGCACGTCGTTGGTGAGTTCCACGCCGTCGACGATGATGTTGCCGCTCTGGTGGTGTTCGAGGCGGTTGACACAACGAATCCACGTGGACTTGCCCGAGCCCGAGGGTCCGAGCACCACAACCACTTCGGTTTCCTTCACCGTGGCGGTGATGTCGCTCAGGGCCTGGAAGTCTCCGTACCACTTGTTGACGCCCTGACACACGATCATGTCCTTGGCGTTGGAGAGGTCGCGATGCTGCTTGACGGTGTCGGTCACTGGGCTGCCTTACGGTTCGATGAGTGAGTTGGGGTCGGGTGGTCAGAGGTTGATTGCCGGGAGGTGGATGTGGGCATCACCGTTCTCCCAGGCCGAGTTTACGTTCTACGCGTTGGCTGGCTTTCGACATCGAATATGAGCCGGCCCAGTAGATGAACGACGCCACCATCAAGGGCTCGCGTTGCGCGCCCAGGAATCCCGAGGTGTTGGGGATCACGTTTCTGGCGATGAACAAGAGGTCGAACAGACCGACGATGAGAACCAGCGACGACTCCTTGAACGTGCCGATGGCCTGTCCGACGAGCGGCGGAATCGACACCCGGAGCGCTTGGGGCAATGTGATCATGAGAGTCTTCTGGGCCGTGGTGAGCCCTAACGCCTCGGCGGCCTCGTGTTGGCCTCTGCCGATCGACTGGAGACCACCACGGACATTCTCGGCCAGGTACGCCGACGAGAACAGCACGTAGCCGATCACGATCGCCGGGATCTTGGCCACCTCCATGCCATCGGGCAGCAACAGGGGAAGCATGATGGCGAAGAAGATGAACACCGTGATCAACGGGATGCCGCGGATCGTCTCGATGTATGCGGTGGACATCACCCGGAAAATCGGCATCTTCGAGGTTCGGGCCAGCGCCATGGTGACACCGAGCGGGAAGGCGAAGATGAGAGTGAACGACGTGATGATGAGGGTGAGGGTGAGGCCGCCACCGTAGAAGGTGCCGGTCGGTAGGCCGAACACGGTGGACGGTGTGTTCGTGGCGGTGACCAGCCAGTTGACGATCACGATCACGCCCATCCATCCACCTACGAAGCGGAGCCGGGCCTCACGTGAACCAGCGAAGGTTGCCGAGCTCAGGGCCGCACCGGCGAGCATGAGTGCGTCGATGCGCACGATCATTCTCATTGGTGTCAGGAAGCTGGCGAACGCCAGGACCAGGATGATGGCAGCAGCGATCCGGCCGGTCTCCCCGGCCTTGGCGCTGCTCAGCAACCAAAGGATCGCTCCCCCACCGAGGGCGAAGGCCAATCCAATCGGGATGTCGGTGCTGATCAGATGACCGCTATCGAAGGCCGGGTCCCGCAGGACGAGTGTGGTGAGAATGAATGGCGAGAGCAGCCAGACACCACCCAGCGCGGCCTTGAACTGCTTGAAGTGCGAGCGAATGATCTTGCCCACGTAGAACGCGGCGATGATCACACCGAGCATCACCGTGAGCGGCAACTTGGTACTCATGGCCACTGTGCCGGAGTCGACCCGGGCGGCGCCGTCAACAAAGGTGTGTTGACCGAAGGGAACGGTCCACAGCGAGAAGATGATGCCGGCCACCACCATCACCTGGACCACGAAGGCCGACATGTCGCGGGTGTCGTGGTTGTCGAGGATCTTCAGCGCCAGTAGGCCCCCGACCAAGGGGATTCCGCCGAACAGAACGTATTCAAGGCGTCCGGAGACCGACATGGCCGGGGCCAGTATTCCGATGAGTGCCACGCCGACGCCGGCGCTGGCCACCTTGCGTGCCAGAGCGCGGTAGCCAACTCGTGGGGAGGCATACCAAGCTGCCAGGGACAGCCCGGCCAGGGCGAGGATCCATAACCATGTCTTTCTGGAAGAGGCGATTTACAT
>CAZDYO010000457.1:0-2722 GCA_964509555.1 uncultured Acidimicrobiales bacterium | reverse complement strand
CGAGGTGCTGCCGGCGTCTTCGCCGGCGTTGGTGTTGCCGCCTGATGCCGCTTTGGCGTTGGTGGCCGAGCGGCTTGTCGCTCAAGCTGCTGCTGATGGGGTCGCGTTGACCGGCAAGGACGGCCTGTTGACCGACCTGATCGGGCAGGTTCTCCAAGGAGCGTTGGAGGTCGAGATGGCCGACCATCTCGGTTACGAGGCGCACGCTGTGGAGGGCCGAGGGTCGGGTAACTCCCGCAACGGCTACTACCCAAAGACGGTGCGAACCGAGATCGGCGATGTGCGTGTGGAGGTGCCGCGGGACCGCAACGGCAGCTTCGAACCGGTGACGGTGCCGGTCGGGCAACGCCGACTGACCGGTCTCGATCAGATGGTCATCTCGCTGTACGCGAAAGGCCTCACCACCGGTGACATCACCTCGCATCTGTTCGACGTGTATGACCAGCACGTGGATCGCTCGACGATCTCGAGGATCACCGATGGGATCGTTGAGGACATGTTGTTGTGGCAATCGAGGCCCCTCGATTCGCTGTATCCGGTGCTGCTCGTTGATGGAATCCGCATCAAAATCCGTGACGGGACCGTCACCAACCGATGCGTGTATGTGGTGATGGGCATCAACATGGACGGAGAACGCGACATTCTGGGGCTGTGGGTCGGGCCGACCGGCGGCGAATCACCAAAGTTCTGGCTCGGAGTGTTGACCGAACTCAAGAACCGCGGTGTCGCCGATGTGCTCATGCTCTGCTGCGATGGGTTGAAGGGCCTGCCCGACTCGGCCAGGGCGGTGTGGCCCCTAGTTGACGTCCAGTTGTGCGTTGTTCATCTGGTCAGGAATTCTCTGCGGTTCGCGTCCAAGAAGCACTGGGGGCCCATCACCAAACAACTCAAAGCGATCTACACCGCCCCCTCGCTCGCCGCGGCCGAGAACGCGTTCGAAGAGTTCGCCGAGGCCTGGGAGACCAAATATCCGGCGATGGTCAAGTCGTGGCGAGACACGTGGGACGATTTCATCCCGTTTCTCGAGTTCCCTGTCGAACTCCGCACAATTGTTTACAGCACGAACGCGATCGAGTCGCTGAACGCTCGGTTCCGCAAGGCCGCAGTGAGGCGCGGCCATTTCCCGACCGAAAAATCGGCACTCAAAGTGCTCTACCTGACCGCAATCGGAAGGAGAAAGAACAGGACGAATCCGACCGGCCGAATCAACAGCTGGAAGAGCATCTTGAACACCCTGACCATCCACTACGGTGACCGCCTGGCCACCGTCAACAACTAGCCATGACCACCCCGGTTACACACAAAGATCTACAGTCCCGAATCACGCGTGAGCGCTGTCTTTGAGCGGCGAGCTGCGACATGACCAGCCAGGCCATCGTGCAGCAGACCTATGGTTTCGCCCAAACGATTCACGCTTCCCAGAGCTCTAGCACCGCAGCAACGACGTGGTCGCCGTCAAAGAAGAGCCCGAGATTGTACCAATCCGTACATGCTTCGACGTCGGCTGGAGTCAGAGCGAAGTGTTGGTATTCCTCGAGGCCATCCGGAATTGGCCGTCCCGGCCCCACGCAGTACTGGATAGGACCCGGCACGATGCTCATTGGCATCTCGGCGAGGAAGCTCAGGAGATCCCAGGGTCCCTCGCCCCCGCGGAACTCCCGGACTTCGACAACCCACCCCTTTGGCTCAAGAAGCTGAGTCTCGCTGCGTACAGCGACAATCTCATCACCGAGTCCGAGAGCGACCTTGTCGGCGAGCGGAGGGCTCCCGGAATCGGGATTCATCGCATAGTCAACCAGCTGTTGGATTGCTGCCTGAGCGTTAGCGGGAACGCCTTCGGAGAATCGCAGGACCGGCTGAGCTACGTTGACTGGGCTTGGTTTCGACGATGGCGTCGGTGAATCTGCCTCACTGATGGCACTGGTTTCTGGGATCGTGGATGACGTTGTAGCTGGTGGACCACTTGACGTCGTACTGTCAGCAAGCTCTTCCGTCAGCTCGGAGATGTTGGCAGGTCCACTATCCAGACGCGGCAAAGCAATCAATGCCGCGACAAGAAACACCGCCAGAACCAAGCCTGCCGTCGCCCACCGAGCCGACGGTGGCACCACCGCAATCTTGTGGTGATGGCTACCTGACCTTGCGCTACTCATGATCCCACCCTCCATGAAAAGCTTCTGCAAGAGGCTCAAAATCCGAGCGATAGATCGCCATGACATGATTGTCCCAGCGTCTGCCTGCGAAGAAGAAGTGATCTCGCATGATCCCTTCCTCCTTGAGGAGGTTGGCACCCACCATCAGCGACAAGTTGTACTCCGGAACGTCGAAGTACACCTTGTGGAATGCGAAGTGGTCGAAGACGTACTCAACTAGCAGCAGAATACCCTCGGTCAGCAACCCCTTGGTATCGACCCGTACTTCTGCCGGCTGGGCGGCTCGCTGAAAGGCGAGATAGCAGTGACCGGCCCAGTGATTCGCCTCGTACGCAATGACCAAGCCGATCAGCGAATGGGACTCACCGGTGGCCTCCACTGCGAACTGCGCGAGTACATCAGGAGAGTAAAGAGCCGAGCGAAACTCGTCTGGGGACGGAGTCGCCCCTCGAAATCGCCAGCGATGTGAGGACTGGGGCTGTAGAGACGCCATGTATAGGGGACCTAGATCTCGCTCCTCCAGTATCCGGAGTTGACAGGACAGACTCCGATACTCCCCACGTCGGGGC
>CAZDYO010000456.1:0-2724 GCA_964509555.1 uncultured Acidimicrobiales bacterium | reverse complement strand
AGGTCACGCTCGTTGGCCAGAGCGATCTGGGATGCGAATACGGCCGCCTGCAAATCTCGCGGCGAATGGTCGTAGTGATAATCGAGACCGCACTCCCCGACCGCAACCACATCCGGATGGTCGAGCAGATCAGCGAGCCCTTCGATGCCCTCGGACGAGTCGTGGGGATGCACCCCGGCAGTTGCCCACACGCCATCCAGATCAGCTGCTACCCGGATCGCCGCCTGTGAAGTCTCGATGGTGGTGCCCACGGTGACCATGCGGGCAACCCCCGCGGCCTGCGCTTCAGCGTGCCAATCGGCTCCATCTTCACCCGGCGGGATGTGGCAATGCTGATCGAACCAAGCCACCGCTCAGTCTTCCGTTTCGAGGGCCTCGAGGTCGACCTTGGGGAACAGGGGGGACGGCTTGGGGATCGGGGTGCCCGCAGGGACATCGACTCGCTCCCAGCCTGCAGGCACGCCGAGAATGGAATCGAGCTTTTCCGACGAGAACGGAAGGTAGGGCGACATGCCGACCCTGGCGCCGTTGATCGCGTCGAGGGCTGTGGCGAGCACGGTGGCCGAACGCTCGGGATCGGTCTTGGCCGATCGCCACGGCTCGGTGGCGTTGAGGTAGACGTTGATCGCTTGCGCGGCATCCATCGCTGTGCGCAAGCCGGCCTTGAGTTCCACGCTCTCGATCTGCTCCGCCTCCTTGACCAACAACTCCTCGACCGTGGCCAGCAATTCGAGGTCTTCGGCGGTGCGCTCGCCCGTCGGGGGCTTGGCGCCGTCGTGGTTCTTGTGGATCATCGACAGCACTCGGTTGACCAGGTTTCCCCAGGTGGCCGCGAGCTCCTCGTTGATGCGGCGGGCGATCTCCTCGATCGAGATGTCGGAGTCGCTTTGTTCGGGAAACGAGGCCGCCAGTGCGTAGCGCAACGAGTCGGGTTCGAACATGTCGAGTCCCTCACCGATGGTGAGCCCCACGCCGCGACTGGCCGAGGCCTTTCCGCCCTTGAAGGTGACGTACTGGTTGGCGGGCACGTTGGTGGGCAGGTTGAGGCCGCCGTTGCCCATGAGCATCGCCGGCCAGATGATCGCGTGGAACGGGACGTTGTCCTTGCCGACGAAGTAGTAGCTCTCGGCATCGGGGTTCTGCCAGAACCGACGCCACAGATCAGGTTCACCCCGTCGCTCGGACAGCTCCTTGGCGGCCGAGAGGTAGCCGATGACGGCGTCGAACCACACGTAGATGCGTTTGCCTGGGCCGAGGTCGTCAACCGGGATCTTCACACCCCATTCGAGGTCGCGTGTGATCGCACGATCGTGGAGACCCTCGGTTATCCAGCCCTTGGAGAAATTGAGAACGTGGGACCTCCAGCCGACCCTCGAGTCGAGCCACTCTCCGAGTTGATCCGCAAAATCCGACAGCCGCAGGTAGAAGTGTTCGGTCTCGCGCACGACCGGTACCGACCCGGACATTTTGGAACGGGGATCGATCAGATCGGTGGGATCAAGGGTGCGGCCGCAGTTGTCGCACTGGTCGCCACGGGCGTCGCTGTATCCGCAGTGGGGGCAGGTGCCCTCCACGTAGCGATCGGGAAGGAAACGACAGACCTCTTCGTCGTAGAACTGGTCACTGCGGCGCTTGTCGATATGACCCTTTTCGAGAAGGGTCATGAACATCTCCTGGGTGACCCGGGCGTGGTTCTCGGTTCCGGTGGAGGTGTAGCACTCCCACTTGATGCCGCAACGTTCCCAGTTGTCGACGAACTCGGCGTGGAACCGTTCGGCGATGGCGGAGGGCGACACGCCCTCGGCATCGGCTCTCACGGTGATCGGGGTGCCGTGGACGTCGGACCCACTGACCATGGCCACATCGTTGCCGATCAGCCGGTGGTAGCGGGCAAATATGTCGGCCGGTAGGTAGGCGCCGGCAAGATGGCCGAGATGGCGCGAACCGGAAGCGTAGGGCCATGCAACTGCGACAAGAATCGGTTTCGACATCGGGGTGAGACTACCTGCGCCCTTTCAGTAGTCGACGCCTTCGCAGACCAGGCACCCGCCACTGTGACTGGCGGCGGCTGCCTGCGCGTCGGCCGGCGACTGGTATTGGGGTGTCGTTCGCCGGGGGGCCCGATCGTCGAGCTTGTCCACCGACGTTTCGCCCGGGGACCGATCGGTCGCTCCGGTGGGGCGCATCACCGAGTCCTTCCACGAGTCGTCCTCGGCCCAACGGAACGGTTGACGCCCGATCCATCCGGGGCGATCGGCATCGGCGAACGCCGCCAGGGCGTTGGCCACGATCTCCAGGCCGAGTTCCGGGCGGTGGGGCCGACCCGATGTGTGGCCGAGGGGATAGTCGAGAAACACCGACCGGGGAGGACCCACGGCTTCGGTGATGTCGAGGGCGCTGGTCATGGTGACCGTCGGGACACCGGAGATTTCGAGTTGGCGTGCGATCAGACCCACGGTCTGATGACACACGGGTCAAACGGGCACCAGCAACACAAGATCGATGTCGTCGGCGTGGCACCGCTCGACCAGGGCAGGGGCCAACTCATCGCGCACCCGCCGCTGGGAATAGATGCCTCCCATGCAGGTGAAGAACGCGGGCGCCAATTCGCCGATTTCGCCGGAATCCCGCAACGCCCGGAGCGGGTCGATGGGGAACACCACGTTGATGTCGGAGCGGGCGTCGGTGAGGTCGTACGCGAAGTGGGTGGCCCGCAGTTCGTCG
>CAZDYO010000455.1:0-2739 GCA_964509555.1 uncultured Acidimicrobiales bacterium | reverse complement strand
GGCCATCGTCGCTGGTGAGCAACGCGTCGTTGTAGTGGCGCCCTCCCAGATGGTTGCCGGCCGTGGGCGGCACAAAGGCCAGCAACACCGATATCCGATGCGGCCCCGCGGCCGTGGTCGGCGGCATCGATGCGTGCATCAGGTCGGAGTAGTGAAGGGTCACATCGCCCTCGTCGACTGGCAGGCTCACCCCGCGTGGCGCCCGCGTGTCGGTGCCGTCGACAAACGGGAACGACTCGCGGTGCGAGCCCGGCAGCACCCGCAACTCACCAGCCTCGGGACCGCCGGTGGTCAAGCAGATCGACATCACGACCGTGGGGCAGTTGAGTGCGTGGCCGCCCATTCCGCAGTCGCGATGCCACGGCAGGTCGGCCAATCCCTCCACCATCGACGGACGCTTCCAGAGGACGGTGACGGCATCGGTTCCGGTCTTGCTTCGCGGTGCCAACGGTTCGGGGGCGGCGGCGACCATGCGAGCCACGACACTGCCGGCCTCAACGGTAGTGGCATATGACGTGGCGTCGTCGTTGTGTGATGCGTCGAAGACCACCCAGGCGCGGTGCAACGTGTGATCGATGTTGGTAAGACGTTCCGCCAGCATGTCCGGCAACTCGTTCATCTGGGTGAAGATCCGGCGTTGACGTGACTTCAGTGAGAGCCGGGCGCAGGTCTCCTTGAGCGACTCCTTGTCTGTTGGCCGGATCGGGCGTATACGTACCAGTCCGCCGTCGGACCACCGAACGACCGCACCTTCGGGCTATAGGGGCAGATTCCATTTCGGAATCGAGAGGCCGATCTCAGCCGACGATCCCCGTACGAATTCTCCTGGTTCGAGAAGTGTGGTCATGTCGGCCTCCGGGAAATGTCCCGCTGATACAAGCGTGATCCGTCCGCGACGAATGTCAACCCTGTGTGACGCCCGCGACGCTACCAAGGCGGTTGGCCCATGGCCGGACGGAGAGAGCCGACACCGAATCTCGCAGAAATTTGTGACCGATCGCGGGCACCGCGCGTCATATCGGACAGAGCGTCAAACTCTTGGCGTCAACCGACCCTGATTCCATCACCGGAGCCATTCCCATGTTGAAACGACCACTCATCCGACTCGTGACCGTGCTGGTCACCGTGGCGGTCCTGGCCTCAGCATGCGGATCGTCGAACTCCGACGCCTCCGCTGCCGCCTCGTCCGACACCGGCGTCGGCCAGCTGCTTCCATTCTCCGAGGTTCAGGCCAGCGACTTCACCTTCGAAGCCGATGTGAGCGACCCCAACCGCGGGATCTTCCATGTCACCACCGCCGAACCCATGATCTGCACGATCGTGTGGGGTGAAACCGAGGAGTTCGGCAACTTCAACAACAGCCTGGCCATGAACGGCACCGGAATCGTCCAGCACGACGTGTTCCTTCCCGGTGCCGAGCAGGGCAAGACCTACTTCTTCAGGGTGCAGGGGTCGACCGCCGACGGTCGCCAATTCCGCTCCCCGACCGACACCTTCACCATCCCGGTTTCCGCCCCACCGAGCGGCGATGCCATGGGTGGCGGCGACGCCATGGCGGTCCACGGCGCCAACCTTGCGCTCGGCGCCACCATCGTTGAGGCCAGCTCCGAGTTCGGCCCCGGCTGGGAGGCCGCCAACGCCATTGACGGCGACGGCACCACGGAATGGGCCACCAAGGGCGACGGCGACAGCGGGTTCATCACCATCGACCTCGGATCACCCCAAAGCGTGGTCGGCACCGAGTTCATCACCCGCCGTATGCTCGACGGCTCCGCCATCACCGACACGTACATGATCACCGTCGACGACGGGGAACCCCTCGGGCCGTTCACAGCCGGAACCCCGGCCGAGCCCAACTTCAACCCAGCCGATTTCACCGGCCAGGTCATCCGGTTCGACATCGCGGCATCATCGGGCGGCAACGTGGGGGCGATCGAGGTCAACGTGTTCGCCCCGGCGGGCAGCTGACCCGACCAAGAAATCTCAATCAACAGACCCACTGAAAAGGGAGAATCAATATGAGCAACCAACCAGGAAGTGTCAAGTTCGCAGCGTGGATGGCCACCCCCGTCGGGCGCCTCGTGCGAGTTGCCGCCGGCGCCGCACTCATCGTGCTCGGCGTCGCCATGGGCGGCGTTGGTGGCACCATTGTCGCTCTGGTCGGCATCGTTCCGGCCGCCATGGGAGCAACCAACCGCTGCCTCATCGGCAAGATCATCGGTGCCCCGTTCAAGGGCCAGGACTCAGTGGACCTCGTCGGGTCTTGAGTCTCCCCCTCCCCCGGCCCTCGGTCGGCGCATCAGCTCCTGCCATCGGGCTGGTCGACGCCGAGGGTCACCTGTGGCGGTCGGAAGATCATCGCGGCGAAACCGTCGTGGTGATCTTCCACCGCCATATTCATTGACTGCCCTGTGCAGCACACGCCGTCGCCGTGCGCGACCGGCTTGATGAACTCGGCGACACCACATCAGTCGTTCTGGTCACCTTCACCGATCCCAAGAATCTTGATGGCTACCTCGCATCCCACGACCTGCCATTTCCGGTCCTCGTCGACCCCGACCGTTCCACCTATCGGGCCTACGGTCTCGAACGGGGGTCGGTGTTGCGCGTCTGGGGGTGGAAGGCCGCCAAGCGTTACCTCGAACTGTTCCGGCAGGGCGGGTTGCGCGAACTCCGCCGGCCCACGGAAGACACCCTTCAGCTCGGAGGTGACTTCATCATTGCGCCCGACGGCACACT
>CAZDYO010000454.1:0-2749 GCA_964509555.1 uncultured Acidimicrobiales bacterium | reverse complement strand
CCAACCATCTCAGCGAGTTCGGTCTGTGTGCTGGAACCGAAGTCGGTCACGTAGGCCAGCAGCGTGGCTTGCGACAGGTTGAGATCCAGCACCGACAGTCGCTCGTCGAACGCGGCCCTGAGCTCGCGAGCGGTCGCGATGATGGCGATCTCGAATCGTTGCCAGGACGGTGTGACGCGCGGAGGTGTCTGAGTGGTGTGGGAGCCGTCGGTCATGGAGATCGTATGATGTCATACAATCTGGTGGTCTACGAAATCGGACCTTGGGGCTTCAGGTCTGAAGGCCGAGGGTGGCGTCAGCCAACGCGGTCAATTCCGCTGCCCAGTCGTCTGGTTCAGACACCGGGAACATCACGAACTTGGAGGCGCCGGCATCGATGAACTCGGCGATCATCTCGGCCATGCGCTGGTGTGAGGTGGCGACCACCTCTCCGATGTCGGCATCAGGTCGACGTGCGGCGACCCGTTCGGCGAGAGGCTGGGGGATGGCCCCGTTGACATACGGGATCAGTACCCCGTAGTGGTCGTCGTCGATCGAGCGACCGGCATCTGAGGCAGCCTGCCTGATCGCTGCGATGCCCTCGACAACATGGCGAGGTGTGGTGAACGATGCCAACCACCCGTCGGCGAGGCGACCGGTGCGCCTCAACTCCGAGGGGGCCTGCCCGCCCAGCCAAACCTCGAACGGGTCGCGCTTGGGTTTGGGAAGCACCCGAGCGCCTTCGACGTGGAACCGTTCGCCATGATGATCGACCACGTCTTCGGTCCAGAGCCTGCGCATGAGGGGCATGGCCTCCTCCAACCAGGGGGCCCGCTCCTTGCGCTCCACCTGGAAGGCCTGGTGCTCGGCGGTGTTGGCGATCCCGAGCCCGAACGCCGGCAGGCAGCGGCCGCCCGACACGAGGTCAAGGCTGGCGAGAGCCTTGGCCAGCAGGATCGGGTTGCGGCCCGGAACCACCGAGACAGCAGGGCCGAACTTGAGCCGTTCGGAACGGCCGGCCACGTAGGACATGGCCACGATCGGGTCGAGTTGTGGGCTGTTGACCCGCTCGGGAAACCACAGCGAGTCGAAGCCGAAGCGGTCGAGGTCGTCGACCAATCGGCCCAGCCCACCCAGGTCGGCGAACAACTTTGGAGCGGCCCCGATGCCATAACCGATGCGTACTTTCATCAGCCCAGCGTGTCACATGGCCCGTGGGCCATCACATCAGCGGATGCCGGTGTCGTACTCGACCTGAACCTGCAGGGTCTCGGATTCCGCCAGCACAATATCCACCGCCGGAGCGGTTCCGAGGAGTCCCTCCACCGGCTGGGGCACGACCGTGTAGCTGCCCGGGGGAAGACGCAGGACCACACTTCCGTCGGCACCGGTGATACCGGTGGCGGCCTCTTCGCCCTGTGAGCCGGTGGCGATGATCGTGGCGCCGGTGACCGGTCGTGGCGAGCACCCGGAAGCCGGGGGGTTCTGAACTGCCGGGCACACCGGAGCGGCCACCGCGCTCACGGTGACGCTGGCCGAGGCGGCTACCGGTGAGGTGGTCGACGGTGGTGGCGATTCGCCGGAACTCCCGGTCCCGCATGAGGAGAGCAGAACGGTGGCTGAAAGGACAACGGCCGAGATCATGCGCATGGTGTCGGAACCTCAAGTGTGGATCTGGCGGTTTCGGGCGTGGGACCGTATGGTCCGGGACGACTCATCCGGCGAAACACCCCCAACAGTCGTTGGCCAGTTCGATGTCGTCAAGGCTGACACGAATGCCGGTGGGGGACTCGGCGATCGCTCCGGTCAGTGAACCCGTGGCGGAACCATCCGGGGACTGCTGATCAATCGTGAGCGTGCCTGCGACCATGGTCCAGGTTTGTACGGTGACCGGCACTGGGTCGGATTCCTGGATCACATCGTTGCACCAGTTCGAGAACAGATTGGTACCGTCGACGATCTCGGCGGTCCATACCGGGTCGGGCAGCGTGATCGGACTCGACACATCGGGACCGGAACCGGGGCCGGGGCCGAAGTCGTTGGATCTGATTCTGAGGGCCAGTCGCTGATCGGCGCTGCCCTTGGCGAACCCGAAACCACATCCGTAATCGACGGTCAGAAGCGTCGAGTCGACCGAATCGGGGATTGGTTCGAGTGAAATGACCTCGACGCCGTGTTCCTCGTCGGCCATCATCTCGCTGACGTCCACCCACCAGCTGACCACCGCGCCGGTGTTCGGGTCGAACTGAAGGTCGAGGCTGGCGTAGCCCTCGGTGATCGCCGCCTCGATCTCGTCAAACATGTCTTCCATGGTCCGGGCGCCGGGATCGAAGAACGCATCCTGCGTCGTCGGGTCGTGCGACACGACTGCGCCGTCGACGACCGTGTCGACCCACGAGACCTGCGGGCAGAAGCACGATTGCCGGGTCTCCATCGAGTACGCATCGAATCCGTTCGTGGCCCAAAGCTGTCGTGCCGCCGAGAGCCGAGCCTCCGGCGATGCTGGATCCGTGGTGGTGGTCGCGGTCGATGCAACGGTTGTGGTTGGGTTGGCCACGGTGGTGGAGGGTTCGCCGCTCACTTCGGTCGGAGTGGCGGTGTCGCCGCAGGCTGCGGCGAGAATGACAATGGCAACCAGCGGGGCAAGTCGTCGTGGGTTCATGTGGATGTGACGATCTAGAACCCGGATTGGTTCCCGTGTGATGTTTGCAAGACCTAGGTTGGGGCCATGACCTCCAACCCGTCACCAATCCGCAGGGTAGTGGTCGAT
>CAZDYO010000453.1:0-2762 GCA_964509555.1 uncultured Acidimicrobiales bacterium | reverse complement strand
CTCACCGCCCCTTCGGTGATGATGCCCTCGGGAAAGAATCGGTTGGTGAGCCGCACATGGCCGAGCTTGAGCGATCGGGTCAACAGCGGACGGGTGCCCTCGCCGATGACCAACTCGGTGGAACCCCCGCCGATGTCGACCACCAGATGACGGGTGTCGGCCATCGGCACCGCCCCGAGCGCTCCAAGGTGGATGAGGCGGGCCTCCTCGACTCCGGAGATGACCTCAACGTCGATGCCGGCCTCATCGCGGGCCCGGCGCAGGAACACGTCGCGGTCCTCGGCTTCGCGAACCGCACTGGTGGCCACGGCGACCATCTCCGCATCGTGGGCGTCGGCGATCCGGCGGAATCTTTGCAGCGCACCCATGGCCCGATCGATCGCCTGCGTGTCGAGGGTCTTCATGTCACGAAACCCGGATCCGAGTCGGACGGGCATCTTCTCGCGCGCCAGGATTTCGGGAGCACCACCGGGCATGGGGCGAGCCACCACGAGATGCACGGAGTTCGTGCCGATATCGACGGCGGCCAGGGGCCTTGGCGTGGAGTGTTGGTTCATCTTCGGCTCCGGGGACCGACCTCGGTGATCTTGGTGACGGGCTCGGCATCGCCGAGTATTCGTCCGCTCGACATGAGTGCAACCGCGGCGACCGCGGCGGCGACCAGGAATCCTGTCGGGCGGTCGGTGGCGTCAGCGACGATACCGATCATCGGACCACCGATGCCGAACGCAAGATCAAAGAACATCGAGAAGCTTCCGATCGCGTGGCTTCGCTCATCGTCGGATGCGGTGTCGACCACGAGCGCGAACAGCGCGGGGAACAGGAAGGTTTGTGCGACGGCGATCGTCGCGGCGCCGACGTACACGCCGACTGGGGCCCGCCAGGCCCACAGAATCAGGAGGCCGGCTATTCCGAACGACAACGAGATTCTGGTGGTGAGGATCGGCCCCAGCCGATCCGGCAGTCTGGCGGCGACGATCCGGAGCACCAGCACGACTGCTGCGAACACCGTGAACACGGTGCCGGTGTTGGATATGCCGATCTCCGCGGCATGCAGGGCGGCGAACGCCAGGAAGCTGGTGTATCCCAGCAGGCCCAGAAACATCACGATCCCCGGCCGGATGGCGGCCCGGTGAAGAAACGATCGCCGCCCCGATTGGGTCGGGGGATTGTCGGGTGCCCCCGGTGCGGTGGACCCCACCAGCGCCGCAGTTATCGCCAGCGCGCCGGCCAGAAGCCAAGTGGCGTCGGTGCTCCAGTGGTTGGCGACGACTTCTCCCAGGGGCGGGCCGAGTGCCACCGAGCCGTAGATGGTGAGTGAGAAGTACGAAGCGGCCTCACCCCGCCGATCCGCGGGAGACAGATCCTGAATGGCGCTGGCGGCACCAACGAACAGGCCGGCCTCCCCGAACCCGGCCAACATCCTCATGGCGACCACGGCCGGGATCGAGTTTGCGAGAGCGAGCATCGTGGTGGCCAGACCGGCTATGAGGGCTCCGCCCATGATGAGAGTTCGCCGGCCACGACGATCACCGATCGACCCGGCTATCGGTCGCACCATGGCCGCGGCCACGCCGAATGATCCGACGGCGAGACCGACCTGGGTGGACGTGCCGCCCAGGTCCTCCTTCACGAACAGGGGCAGCACCGACAGTGTGAGGTTGAGGCCCATGAAATAGAGGCTGCTGGCAATGCAGATGAGGAGGAAGCGTGGCGTCAGCAGCCGTTGGGGTGAGGGCACCGAGTGAGCTTCGCCGAAGGCACGTGGCGACACAACACGAGACGAAGGTTGGATGTCACGTGCCGCCCGGGGCGATGGTCACCAGGCCGACTCGGCCATCGGGGACGGCAGTGCCCATGGCTTAAGGATGAGCGATGACGGGTCGAACCGGTCGAGCAGCCCCGCCGGGGTGATCTCGGACTCCGGAACCTCGATCCCGAGGCTGGCCGCGAGCACGGCGGTGACTCTCTCGGGGGTGTCCCCGGCCGCGACCCGTTCCGGGAGCGTGACCGCACCGTGACGCTTGGCCAGTCGAGTGCCGTCGGAGGCCAGCACCAGAGGCACGTGGGCATACGACGGTGTTGGCAGGCCGAGCAGCCCTTGCAGCATCACATGGCGGTGCGTCGATTCGAGGAGATCGTCGGCCCTCACGACCTCCTCCACTCCCTGGGCTGCATCATCGATCACCACAGCAAGGTTGTAGGCGGGTACGCCATCTCCGCGGCGGAGCACGAAGTCGTCCACCTCAGCGGTGGACTCGCCGTGGAGCCTGTCGACCACCGTGACCCGCGCCGATGAACACCGCAGGCGCAGGGCCGCCGGGCGGTCCGATCTCTCCAACTCGGCCACCCTCCGGGCCGGCAGGTCGCGGCATGTCCCCGGGTAGGAGACGGTGTGGCCGTGGGGCGCGGCTGCGGCTTCCCTGATCTCACGACGGGAACACCAGCAGCGATATGTGAGCCCGGCATTGGTGAGGTGGTCGATGGCGTCCTCGTAGGCATCAAACCGCTCGGACTGACGCAACGGCTGGCCATCCCAGTCGAGACCCAACAGTTTCAACGACTCAGCTTGTCGCGCCTCGTGTTCCGGCGACGATGTGACCCGGTCGAGATCCTCGAAACGGAGCAGAAACGACGAGGATGTGGACCTCGCGAAAAGCCACGCGACCAATGCGGTTCGCAGGTTGCCGATGTGGAGGTCCCCGGTGGGGCTGGGTGCGAATCGGCCCGTCGGCATTCCCAGATGCTGCCACGAGTGCGTC
>CAZDYO010000452.1:0-2776 GCA_964509555.1 uncultured Acidimicrobiales bacterium | reverse complement strand
GGCCCTGGTCGGTGAACGCCCCCCACGTGATGTCGGTCATGGTCGATGGTCTCGGCCCTGGATCCGGTTGGTGTTCGGGAGTCACCCCGACAGTCTGCCGGGAGTCAGGACTCGAACGAGGCCAGGGCGTCGAGAGTGGCTGGCGCCAGCTCCGGACGGCACACGAGCAGGTCCGGGAGATAGGGATCGGACTGGTTGTAGAGAAGCTCGGAACCGTCGATCCTGCTCACATGGCAGCCCGCTGCGGCCGCCACCGCCACCGGCGCACAAGAATCCCATTCGTATTGGCCGCCACTGTGTGCATAGATCTCGCATTCGCCCCGTATGACAGCCATGGTTTTGGCCCCGGCCGAACCCATCTCGACCAGATCGGCTCCGAGCGACTCCGCCACGTGGGTGGCGGCCGCCGGTGGGCGTGTGCGGGAGACAATGATCCGGGGAGGGTCGGCAGCATCAGACGAAAGCGTGGGCGGGTTGGCCGTGCTGAGAACCATTTCCAGGCCGGGAAGAGCGACGGCACCGGCCACCGGACGGTGGTCGATCACGAGGGCGACATGGACGGCCCAGTCGGTGCGGGGCACTTCCGAGAATTCCCGGGTGCCGTCGAGGGGATCGACGATCCAAGTGCGCACGGCGTCGAGCCGAGCGGCGTCGTCGGTGCCCTCTTCGGAAAGTACGGCATCGTCGGGACGTTCGTGGGCGAGACGTTCCATGAGGAATTCGTGGGCCTGACGGTCGCCTTCGGCCTTGATCAATGCCCCTGGGGCTCCGTCGCGGTGGAGCCTCCCGCGGAGCTCGACGAGGAGTTCGCCGGCCTCCAGGGCGAGGGTGGCGGCGAGCTGATGATCTTGCATGGGGACCGGCAAACCGACTCCTCCGTTTTGGGCTTGCGCAAACATCTGGATGTTGGCGCACAATGGCCGATACGTACTTGCGACGACCGTAACATGCCCTCGATGACCTCTACGTTTGGCATTCCGAATGGCGTATGACCTCACCCACCTCCGACAACTCGAAGCCGAATCGATCCACATCTTCCGGGAAGTGGCCGCCGAGTTCGAAAATCCGTGCCTGCTTTTCTCCGGAGGCAAGGACAGCATCGTCATGCTGCGTCTGGCCGAGAAGGCGTTCTGGCCGGCGAAGATTCCCTTCCCGGTGATGCACGTCGACACCGGCCACAACTTCCCGGAGGTGATGGAGTTTCGTGATCGCCGGTTGGCCGAGGCCGGTGCCCGATTGGTGGTGGCTTCGGTACAGGAAGCGATCGACTCCGGCAAGGTCGTCGAGGAGACCGGGCCCCGCGCCAGCCGAAACAAGTTGCAGACACGGGTGTTGCTCGATGGAATCACCGAGCACCGTTTCGACGCATTGTTCGGGGGCGCCCGCCGCGACGAGGAAAAGGCGAGGGCCAAGGAACGCGTGTTCTCCTTCCGTGACGAGTTCGGCCAGTGGGACCCCAAGAACCAGCGTCCCGAGTTGTGGAGCCTGTACAACGGCAGAATCCGGCAGGGCGAACACATCCGTGTGTTCCCGATTTCCAACTACACCGAGCTCGACATCTGGCAGTACATCAAGGCCGAGAACATCGAGATCCCATCGGTCTACTTCTCGCACCGGCGGGAGGTGTTCGAGCGGGATGGCATGTTGCTTTCGGTGAGCCCGTTCATCACGCTGATGGACGATGAGGTGCCATACATGGAAACGGTCAGGTATCGAACCGTCGGTGACATGAGTTGCACCGGGGCGGTCGAGTCGTCGGCCGCCGACATCGATGCGATCATCGACGAGGTGTCGGCCACCCGCATCACCGAACGAGGTGCCACCCGCGCCGACGATCGGGTCTCCGAAGCGGCCATGGAAGACCGTAAGAAGGAGGGCTACTTCTAATGGAGATGCTCAGATTCGCAACGGCCGGCAGCGTCGACGACGGCAAGTCGACCCTGATCGGTCGGCTTCTCTACGACACGAAGACGATCTTTCAGGATCAGCTCGATGCCGTCGAGCGGGCCTCGGTCCAGATGGGAACCGAATACACCAACCTGGCCCTTCTCACCGACGGGCTGAGGGCCGAACGCGAGCAGGGCATCACCATCGATGTCGCCTACCGCTACTTCGCCACTCCCAAGCGCAAGTTCATCATCGCCGACACGCCGGGCCACACCCAGTACACCCGCAACATGGTCACCGGTGCGTCCACCGCCGACCTGGCGATAGTGCTCATCGACGCCCGCAAGGGCGTGCTCGAGCAGTCGCGTCGCCATGCCTTCCTGGCTTCGCTTCTGCGTATTCCCCATCTGGTGTTGGCCGTCAACAAGATGGATCTGGTCGGGTATTCCGAGGAGCGATTCGAGGAGGTGAAGGAGGAGTTCAGGAGTTTCGCCATGAAGCTCGACATCGTCGACCTCACCTTCATTCCTGTGTCTGCTCTGCATGGCGACAACGTCGTCGAGCGGTCGGGCAACACCCCTTGGTACGACGGGCCATCGCTGCTTCACCATCTCGAGGAGGTTCACATCGCCTCCGATCGCAATCTGATCGATCCGCGTTTTCCGGTGCAGTATGTGATCCGCCCCCAGTCCGACGACTACCACGACTACCGGGGGTATGCGGGCACCATCGCCGGCGGTGTGATGAGGCCCGGCGACGAAGTGGTTGTGCTGCCTTCCGGTTTCGGTTCGACGATCAAGAGCATCGACACCTTCGATGGCCCGGTCGATGAGGCGTTCGCCCCGATGGCCGTCACGGTGAGGCTCTCCGACGAGATCGACATCTCGCG
>CAZDYO010000451.1:0-2777 GCA_964509555.1 uncultured Acidimicrobiales bacterium | reverse complement strand
TCTAGGCCAGCCATCAGCATTCCTTCCCTGCTGGCAGCGCCGCAAACCAAAGTTCACTCATTCGCACAAGATCGTCATCTACGCCGACCACTGGGTCCGTGGCCGGGAGGGGGCTTTGGCATGTACGGGCCGACACACCCGCTTCAGTTCGCAGAGTGCCGTTCCCAGGTCCGCAGCATATTGGACCGCGTTTGCGGTGAGGACCAGATCAAACTCATCGTCGCCGAACTCCTGGTATTCGATGCCCCCACGCGAAAGGCGACACCATCGAACGTCCTGGCCGCGTAGTCCACCATGCCTTGTGCTGAATCGACCCCGATGACGGAGGTGCCGGCATTCTTGATCATTGATATCGAGTGCCCTGAACCACAGCCGACATCGAGTACATGTTTGCCGACACAGACACCTGTCGCGTCCATCATCGCCTCGAACACCGGCGAATGGATTGTTTCATTGGGGGCCCAACCGCCTACTGGACAGCGTGGCCGCCAGACCGATCCGGACGGGGACTGTCCGAACGGAACATCACGAGTTGACCTTCAACCCAGGTCGAAGGTTTAGGGTGTGGCTCATGACGAAGTACACGATCGGACAGATCGCGGAGGAGAGCGGGTTCTCGACGTCGGCATTGCGCTACGACGACGAGCACGGTCGTGACGGTTCACGGTCTGCGCCGTCGCGGCCAGACCCGGACCGTGAAAGCGAACACTCTCACCGCGGACATCCCCGCAATCGTTGACTCCTCTCACCGGAAGGCCATCACCCGCATGCAACTCTTCTTCGACTACACGTGCCCATTCGCCTACAACGCTCACCGCTGGCTGGAAGAAGCCGGCGTGGCCACCAGTGCAGATTGGCGGATCTTCTCGTTACTCGAGCACAACTACCGCGGCGATGGCCCGCCGGTGTGGGAACTCGAGGAACGCCAGAACGACATCTCACTGCTGATCTTCGCCGGCCAGAAGCTCGTCGCACGCGAATCCGGCGATCTCGACACCTACCGGCGGACGATGTTCGAGACCTGGCACCAGACCAGAGGCCAACTCAACCTCGAGCACATCCTCCGGATCGTCAAGCAGGCCAGCGTCGACGGCTCCGAGGACGACCTCCGCGATGTCTTCCTCGATGCCGCGAGCGATCACAATCAAGCCCGCCGGCTCGGGATCTTCGGCTCCCCCTCCATCGTCTTCGACGAGGACCGCGTTGTCTTTGTCAAGCTCGATAAGGCCCCGACCGGCGAATCAGCCCGCAGCCTCCTCCATCACATCGAGAATCTGGCTGGACATACCGAGATCCTCGAGATCAAGCGCCCTCACCGTCCTCGCTCCGATGCACAGAGCCCCACGATCGCTGCGAGCACCACATGAACCAACCTCGACCACCGGACGGATCATTGTGACCGGGCAGACGCGCAATTGAACGACCGACTCCAGGCCGCTCTGCCATTTGTTGTGGTCGCGGCGGCGACGTTGGGGATCGGCTTCCCGAGCCCCGGTCGTACCCTCGCCGACCATGCGGCCATCGGGACAACCCTCGCCCTGCTCGTCTTCGCCAGCGCCCTCAGCATCGAGCCCCGCAGCTTGGCAACGACACACCATCACCGTCGGCGGCTAACCGTCGTCTGGGCGATCACCACCGCCACACTGCCGCTGCTCGCTTGGACCACCTCGCGCCTCGTGCCAGCAGGCGACCTCCGCCACGGTGTTCTCGCCCTCGGCGTCGCTCCCACCGAGATAGCGGCATTGGCCATTACGTCCCTCGCGGGAGCGTCTGTCGCCTCCGCCGCCGCCCTACTCGTTGCTTCCACCGTCACTACGGTCCTTCTCGCTGGCCCGGCCCTCAGCATCATGACCGGAGATGGAGGGATCGACGCTCTCGCCGTCCTCGTCGATCTGGGACTCGTCGTCGCCATACCCCTGCTGGCAGGGCTCCTCATCGGCCGCCACCGAATCGGCAGGGCTCTCCAGCCCGTGGCTGACCCCGCCGCGATCATCGCGGTAACGGTCTTGGCGTGGCTGGTCGCGTCGCAAGTCCGGTGGTCGACCGACTACGTGACGGTCATCATCGCGTTGATCGGCTTCATCGCCGGCGGAGCAGCCCTCGGGTTACTCCTCGCACGCTCAGCCCCATTTGAGCTAAAGACACCCATTGTCCTCTCGGCATCAATGCGAGACTTCGCAATCGCCGCCGGCATCGCCACCACCGCATTCGGGGCATCCGCGGCCGGGCCACTCGGCATCTACGGCATCCTCGTGCTCCTATGGGGACCAATCGCCGCTCGAACCGTCGATCCATCCACCTGACCATGCTGCCGGCTCACATCACAATGGCGTCGAGGGTGCGACTTGGACTCGCCTCCCCTTGGTGGCATCTGACGGCCGCTCGATGCCGCACCAAGACACTGGACGCCGTTGGCAAACCATTGGCAACGCGACACCCCTGTCGTCAGCGCGGAGCTGCCACAGCGACACCGTTCGAGACCGCGGCATCCGCCAGACGATCGTCGTAGGTGATCAGCCCCTCAAGGTCATCACCAAGATCGAGCGCTGCAGCGAGATGGATCACGTCAAGCGACCGCAACCCGGACGGATCAAGCCTGCCAGCATTCTCGAACACCGCCGGTGTGACCTGAACCAGAGTGACCGCATCCAAGACTTCCCGCGCCCGCAGCACTCGGCCTGGCACTGCCCTGCGAGCGGCCCGAATCAACTCGGTCCGGGCCAAGTCACACGCGACCAGTTCTCGACCAGGCTCCTCCAACCATGCCCGGAATGCTG
>CAZDYO010000450.1:0-2781 GCA_964509555.1 uncultured Acidimicrobiales bacterium | reverse complement strand
GGGCACGGTGGCGATCACCTCTTCGGTCCACGAATTGAACTTGTTGATGGCGAACTCGCGGTCTTCAAAGCGGCCTTCGAACAGGCCGTCCCAGATCAGATTGTCGGCCATGTCGGCCCACTCGCGGGTCCGTGGCGCGACCCGTTTCAGCCACCCGGGAGCGAGGGTGGATCCCTGGTAGATAGTTTCCAGTGTTGATTCGTACCAGCGGTCGGGATCGCGCACGGTGTGGATCACCTTGGCTTCGGGAAACGCCTCCATCAGCTCGCGGTAGGCGATGCTGGCCGGGAAATCGACCGCCGAGTGGTAGCCCGTGAACAGGCGGTGCCAGTCGACGGGCTTTCCGTCGGCGTGGTCGTTCCACATGGGCACGTGAGCGGGAGTCTTGAGGACTTCCTCCATGTGGTAGCAGGGTCCCATCCCGATCTCTTCGAGAGCATGTTTGAGCGAAAGAGTGCCGGTGCGCCCGAATCCCGATCCGATGACCTTCATGGGCCGACCCTAGTGTGGCTCCGGTGGCCGGGCGTGGTCGTCGATCCACTTCTGGGTGGCTTCTCTGTCGGTGGGGTCTATGCCGTTGTCGAGAAGTTCACGAATCAACGCTGAACCGGGGCTGGCCATGTCGGGGTTGTCGAGGTTGCGCTTCATCTCTTTGGTGGATGGGCCGATGGCGGCCAGGTTGGCCTCGAGAGCATGGTCGGACAGGCCGCGGGTGTCGGCCGCATACCTGATCCATTCATCGAGGACGACTGTGAGGTTGGAGTGCCACGCCTGGTCGGCGATGACCTTGGACGGTATCCAGATTCCGAGAAACGTCTTGACGCGGGTCGGGCTCCACAGGAGCGGATCGCCGTCGCAGTAGCCGGCAAAGTTGCAGATCGTGTCGGCGATGTCTTCGACATCGGGGAGATCGGTCGCTCCGGGGCGGGCCAGGAACGCCGCGATGATCTCCGGTTTGTCCGCCTCGACATCGCGATGTGGCATCAGCGAGGTGCCGCCGGTTGGGAGCAGTGAGAACCGTTGTTCGATGAGGGCCCGAAGGTCGGGGTCGTGATCATCGAGGTCGGGTTCATCCATGAAATCGGCGGTCTCGTCGGCCATCGCCAAGGCAGCCTCGACTGTGGCTCGGGCGTCGGCGGGGTCGATCTCGGTGGCGATCATGTCTGGTTCACTGCCGGCGATCTTCTCCAGCCGTTTTCTTGTGGGCCCGTGGGTGAATCCATGGGCGACCAAACCACCGATGGAGTCGATGGTGGTGCCGACCCCGACTGTTTCTCCGTCTCGAGTGCAATCGAGGTGGATCATGCAACCTTCGTTCCAGATGTCGGTGAGCATCATCACCCGTGTGGGCTCGACCCGGCCGAGCTGGTGAACCCACAACGGCACTTCGACACCACCGGCCATCAACTTCTCGGCCAGTTGAGCTGCTTCCCGGCGGGCCGGGGCCGGACCGAACGCGGCCATCGCCGATGCGAGCACGGCCGCCGCAACGCCGCCTTCGGAGCGGGCATCGCGCAGCACGGCCTTGGGTGAAGCTCCGGGTTTTGGCGGTAAACCTTGGGGCCGGAACACCGACTGGATGGCCGACGCCCATCGTTCGGCGCTGTTGATGTCGGTGGAGGTGTGGGCCATGTGACGGGCGTCGCGCAGCAGCAACTCGGATTGCGATGGCGGTGGACCCACCTTGGTGGAACGGTCTCCGGGACGGGTGCCCTTTGGAGTTGTTCGACCGCCACCGCGCTTCTTTCTTGCCATGGTCGGAGGCTATTGACCGGCGGATGATTCCGCGGCCGGTGGGATCATCCCAACGAGTGGTAGCCACATGTCGGTGGCGTCGGCCATCAGGTCGACGACCGCCACCGGTTTGCCGGTGAGTCCGGCGTGGGCAGCCCAGGTGGTGGCTTGGCTTGCGGTTTGGAAAAGGTTGACGGTGGGGCACCAGTTGTCGGCGACCGGGCCGTCGGCGAATCCGTCGGTGATGAACACCACCGCCGCGGATTGGGTTGTGCCGTCTTGGGTGAACTCGAGAATCACCGACTCGTCGGTGTCGGGAACGGTGGTGGCGAACCGGCCGCCACGACCGATGGCGCCGATGATGCCGACTGCGTCGAGCGCGCACCATGTCCATCTGGTGGTGTCGCCGATGGTGATCTCGTGGTGGGTGGGCTCGATGGTGAGTCCGGCGATTCCCACGATGTGGCCGTTGATGTCGCGGCGGAGCATGCCGCGGTCCTCGATCTCGCGGAGTCGCCTGCTGGTGTCGTCGGGGCCCAGGCCGCTTCGGGCGGAGATTCCCGTCTCGGTCGCCGGTCTGCCGGATTCAAACAGCAGAGAGAACGCCGCCGCTTGCATAAGTCGGTGGTCGCCAATGAGATCGTCGATCGGAAGATCGCAACCCATCGTTGATCAGAGATCGAGGCCGATGGCAGCTATTGGCTTGGCCATTGACATGTTTGGCGGACCGGCCATGAGAGGGCCGAACGCCTGCATCGCGGCCTGCATCGCCTCGGTCTGTCCGTGTTTTTGCGTGGCCGCTTCGTCGCTCATGAGTGCGAAGAACCAGAACTGATCGCCCTCCCCGCGGTGATAGGAGTAGACCTCCACGCCGGGTTCGGAGGCTGCCGCGTCGACCATCGAGGAAAGGACCGTCTCCATTTCGTCGGCTTTGCCGGACTGGCATTCGATCGAACCGATCATTGTCACCTTGGCCATGTTGGATCCTGTTCAGCTTGGGTAGCGGAGCCGAATGATAGACCGGATCCACCAGGAGGATCATTCGCA
>CAZDYO010000449.1:0-2785 GCA_964509555.1 uncultured Acidimicrobiales bacterium | reverse complement strand
GAACGGCCTGCTGCTGCCCATACGTGCCTACTGTTGCCCGATGTTCTAGGTACACTGTAGGCACGGAGCCGAGTGGCGATCCAGTGCGGAAGCCTCAGAAGGCTTGCTGACCTGGTGGTTTACCGAGAGCGGGTGACGAGAATCGAACTCGCGTTATCAGCTTGGGAAGCTGATGTTCTACCATTGAACCACACCCGCGGGCAGGGCCGATCGTAGCGCTCTCAGCCGTCGATCGTGTCAAGAAGCGGCTCAATCAGATCGCGCATCGATGTGATGCCCAACACGCCGTCGCCGCGATCAACCGCCAGGTGACGCACCCCGGCCTGATGCATCGTGAGAGCAGCGTCGGCGATGGTCATGTCGCCCGGCACCACGATCAGATCACGGGTCATCAACTCGAGTGCAGGGGAGTCGACCGACTCCGAAGCCAAGGCCCGAACGACATCGCGTTCGGTCACGATGCCGGTCTCGCCACCGGGATCGTCGACCAGCAGCGCGCCACAACCGGCATCTCGCATGCGACACGCGACAGCCAGCGCATCATCGTCGGCATCACCGCGAAGCGGATCGAACGAAGTGATCGACCGCACCGGGCTGTGGGCATCGACCGACTCGAGATCAGGATGGGTCATGGCGACAGGTTCTCCCCTGGCTGACGGTTCAGGGCAACTCTGCCCCCGTCACATCATGCCCGCAAGCGCTACCCAATGATGAGCCGGAGTGATGTCGTTCCGTCGGGGAACGAGCCACCCGATCCGTGTACAGTCCGCCCAATGGCTGAACTGCGATTCACCTTCGGAACAATGGGCTCGGGAAAGTCCACTCAGGTACTGCAGATCCACTACAACCTGCGGGCCCGGGGCCTGTCCACCATCCTCACCACTCAGCTCGATCGCAGCGCGGGCCAAGTGTCGAGCCGCCTGGGTGTCTCGGCCGACGCGGAGATCGTCGACTCGTCGACCGACCTGTTCGATCTCGTGCGCCAGCGGGTGGCCGCCGACGGCCATGTCGACGCGGTCATATGCGACGAAGCCCAGTTCTACGATCCCGTGCAGTGTGAGCAACTGGCGCGGGTGGTCGACGATCTGGGAGTCGATGTCTACGCCTTCGGGCTGCTCACCAGCTTTCAGGGTGAGCTCTTCCCGGCCACGGCCCGGCTGCTCGAACTGGCCGACATCCGCACCGAGATCCAGGTCGAGGCCCGCTGCTGGTGCGGCGAACGGGCCACCCACAACGCCCGCTTCGTCGATGGCCACCAAGTGGTGTCCGGGCAGCTCAAGGTGGTCGGCGACACCACCGGACCCTCCGCCGGTGAAGTCACATACGATCTGCTGTGCCGTCGCCATTGGATGGAAGGCGCGAAGGCTGCCACCGGCGACCAGCTGGAACTTCTCGACGATGAGGCCGCGCGCCAGCCGGGCCATCCGGATCGCAGCGGCCCCGTCGAGGTCCACCCCCAATCGGTACCCACCCCTCTTCACGCAACCCAATCCGGAGCAACCCAGTGATCCTCTCCGACCACTCGATTCGCGAACAGCTCGATGCCGGCCGCATCGTGATAGACCCACTCGACCCCAAGGGCCTGCAACCATCCTCGGTTGATCTGCGCCTCGACCGGTGGTTCCGGGTGTTCCGCAATCACACCATGGGTCACATCGACGTGAAACAGAACCTTGAAGAGCTCACACAGTTGATTGAGGCCGACGACGAGCATCCCTTCATGCTTCACCCCGGCGAGTTCGTGCTGGGATCCACCCTCGAACGAGTGGAAGTGCCAGATGATCTCGTGGCCCGACTCGAAGGCAAGTCGAGTCTCGGCCGCCTGGGTCTGCTGATCCATTCCACCGCCGGATTCGTCGACGCCGGTTTCTCAGGCCAGCTCACCCTCGAACTCTCGAACGTGGCCAACCTCCCGATCACCCTCTACCCCGACATGAAAATCGGGCAGATCTCGTTCCAGAGAATGACCACGCCGGCCGACAACCCCTACGGCACGGGCAAGCTGCGTTCCAAGTACCTCAACCAGCGGGGGCCGATGCCCAGCCGCTACTGGGAAAACTTCGAATGAGCGCCAGCGACTGATCGCCGGTTCGGGTGCGAGAACTCAGCGGTACTGGGTGGCGGTGATGATCCCGCCGAGAATCATGCCGAGGCCCACCAGCAGAATTCCGTTGTTGGTGGTCCACAGCGAACCGACGTAGTTGAGCAGGATCACAGCGATGCCCAGACCCATGAGCCCGAACATGAGAACCGGGACCCAAGTGGGGCTCGGTGGCTGCATGTCGTAGCCGGTGTGGGTCACCGAACTCGGGGTGTAGCCATCGGGGTGGGTTCCCTTGGGAGTGACCCGTCCGCTCTGAACCCTGCGCTTTGTCGGCTTCTCAGTCATGGCGACGAGGATAGAGGGTGTGGGGCCTGTCGGCCATGCCAGTCGGTTGGCGCCCCGAAACACTCACTCGACCGGTGTGATCAGATCCATGTCTTCCAGGCAGTGGCGCGGGGCCTGTGGCTCCTCATCGGGGGCGATGGTCATGCGCACCTCCGAGCCGCAGATACTGCACCGATACCCGATCTTGACCTTGCGAAGCTCCCCGGCGGGCGGCGGCTCCGGTATCGGCTGCGCCAGGCCACGCAGCATCGCCAACCCGATCTTCAGCATCAAAACGGCCGCAGCCACGGCGAAAATGATGTTGTAGATGCTCATGGCCGGTTCCTCATGACCGTTTCAGCCTAAGCCTCAATCCACCGTTTGGTGAGGGGCTGATTGGTTACGCGTCCACCGAAA
>CAZDYO010000448.1:0-2788 GCA_964509555.1 uncultured Acidimicrobiales bacterium | reverse complement strand
CAGTCGTTTCAACGTGTCGGCATCGGTATCGGGATGGGTGGCGGCGAGGTTCTTCCAGACGCGTGAGCGGATCGTGGCCGCGCTTGGTGTGGTGCCTGATCGTGTGAGAGCCAACGGATGTACGCCCACCTTCCAGCCCCGGATGCTGGTTGGATCGACTTCCGGTTCGGGAACCACGTCGGGTTCGGACTCTGGAAACTCCATTTCGAGCAGCAGCGGAGCGTATTGCAGTTGGGGCTCGGGTGGTTGCCCGGCCAGGAGGGGATCGGTCACCAGTGCCGCGTCGGCTTCCTGGACCATGGCCTCCCGGCGCTCGTTCCACAACAGACGCAGACTCGATCGGCCGTAACGCTCGCGCAGCGTGGCCCGAACGGCAGCGTCCTGTTCGGCCCGGCGGCGACGGTGATCCCGCCAGCGGTCGCGAAGGCCCCGGGGTCGACGGGTGCCGACTGGGCGGAACGTGCCGCGGTTCGGGTTGCCGAGCCAGTCGAGCATGATCCAGATCGCTCCGACACCCACCCACACGGCCACGAAGAGGAAGGTGATGCTCTTGTCGCCCACGGTGTGTTCAGGGCCTCAGGGCCAGAACTGAGTCGACGATGGTGTCGATCACGATCGGAGCGTCGGCATCGGTGAGGACCCTGGTGGCCGCCGTCGCGGCTGAAGCTGCTGAGCCTCGTTGGTCGACCACGGTCATGCCCCGGGTTAGCGCGCCGTGGAGTTCCACGTCGACGTGGCGGAGCTCACCGTCGAACAATTCGGGCCTGACCGCGGCCACCACTGCACTGGCGTCGTGGATCGGTGCGCCCGACCAGCCGCGCATCTCGCCTGATCGTTCGACGGCGTAGTCGAGAAGGTCGGCCGCGAGGACGGCGGCCGGAAAGGCGGCCTCGCGGAGCCGGTCGCGTTCGGAAGCGCCAAGAAGAATCTTGTGGGTGACATCGAGCCCGACCATCGTGAGCCCCGGCGCATCCCGGAACACGATGGCGGCCGCCTCGGGGTCGGCCCAGATGTTGAATTCCGCGACCGGCGTGACGTTTCCCCCCACGGCAGCTCCCCCCATGATGGTGATCCCGGCCAGCCGGGTCGGGAGATCCGGGTCGGCCTGAAGGGCCAGAGCGATGTTGGTGAGTGGTCCGACCGCCACCAGATGAAGGCCCGCGATCGATCTCGACATGTCGAGTATGAATCCGACGGCATCGTGGGATGCGGGAGACCCGGACACCTCGGGGATGTCGACGCTGCCGAGGCCCGTGGGTCCGTGGACATGACTGGCATCGATCGTGGGCGAGATCATGGGCCTTGCCGCTCCACGATGCACAGGTATGTCGAGTCCGGCGGTTTCGATCACCGCCAGGGCGTTGTGGGTGGTGTGGTCGATGCCGACGTTGCCGTTGACGGTGGTGATACCAACCAGGTCGGCCAGATGCGCAGCCGTGAGGATGGCGATCGCGTCGTCGAGACCGGGGTCGCAGTCGATGAGCATGGGGGTGTACGACATTTCGTTGATGCTACGTCGACTCTGACCCCCGAGACCGATCAGCCGACAAGGGAATTCACCTCGGTGGCCGTGGGGAGGGAAGTCTGGGCGCCGGCCCTCAGTGTGGTGGCCGCCCCGACCCGCACCGCCCACCTTGCGGCATCAACCAGGTTTCGGCCCGCCACCAGAGCGTCGGCCAAGGCGCCACAGAACGAATCCCCGGCGGCGGTGGTGTCGACCGGAACGACAACCGGGGCGGGAACATGCTCGACCGTGTCGTTGTCGACCACGAGGGCCCCTTCGGCACCGAGGGTGACCACCACCGCGTCGCAGGGCAGATCTCGTGCGAGGCCGACGGCGCGGACCGGATCGACGGCACCAGGGACCCCGCAGAGTTCGGCCAGCTCGGTCTGGTTGGGCACCAGCACATCGACCAGCTTGAGCAGTTCACCGGGCAGCCCATCCGGAGGTGCGGGAGCGGGGTTGAGGATCACTTTGCCGCCGGCCAGGCGGGCCGCGGCCAGCACGGCCCCGATTGGCACCTCAAGCTGCAGGAGAGTGACGGCGGCGGATGAGAGCACCGCCGTGGCCCCGGCGATGTCGGTCGGCCCCAGCCGCGAGTTGGCTCCGGGGCTCACGACGATGGCGTTGTCTCCGTCGGCCTGCACCGAGATCAGCGCAACGCCGCTCGGCACTCCGTGGGTGACAACGAGGTGAGAGGTGTCGATGTTGTCGGAGGACAAGGCGTTCAACAGGACAGTGCCGGCTTCGTCGTCTCCAACTCGTCCGATCATTGCAACCGATCTACCGAGACGGGCCGCGGCCACTGCCTGATTGGCACCCTTGCCACCGGGAACCCGCCGCAGGTCGCCGCCGAGAACCGTCTCGCCAACCAGTGGTACGCGGGCCACTTCCGTGACGAGGTCGAGATTGGCACTTCCCACGACCGCTATCTCAGCTGACAATTCGATCTCCGTGTCTGGTCGGGGGATGGGGCACTCGTCGGCCGACGCTACTTGGCCGCCCGGTTGACCGCTGTGTCACACTCCCTGAATGCTCGACACCGAAGACCACGGACGGGTGAGGCTTCTCACTCTCGATCGACCCGACGCACTCAACGCCTTCAACCAGGAGCTCTACGGCGCGTTGGCCACCTCGCTCGACGATGCCGCGCTCGACGAGGGGATCTCGGTGGTGGTGCTCACGGGCCGGGGTCGGGCCTTCTCCGCGGGCAACGACCTGATCGAGATGGCGGCACTGGTGTCGGGTGACGCCAACCGCCCCGGGTCCTCCGGATTCCCCACCCTG
>CAZDYO010000447.1:0-2794 GCA_964509555.1 uncultured Acidimicrobiales bacterium | reverse complement strand
CGGTCCGACAAGAAGATCGCCAGCGGAGAGTGCTTGACCGATTCGCCGGTTACGGACAATTGAATGTTCAACCGCGCCCGGCAGCTTCCGGTCTTGGCTTGCCCCGACACGGTGCCCTTCCAGACTTCCCCGGGCTGCAGCCTCTTGGTGACCGTCGACCAAGTGGGTCCGTCGACCACCTGCCCACTGACCGTGTAGTCATGAATCCCGCGGGTCCGGTTGGCCACCTCGAACTGCACCTCGATGGTTCTCCCGGGATCCACCGGCACGACACGCGAGGCCAGAGCCCATGTGCCGTCGAGGGCGATCGACGAGTACTCGTCGGGCAGACGCCGGGGTAGAACCACCACACTCGCCAGTACCACCAGAACCGCGGTGACCATTGCCGTGCCGGGGATGATCAGCTCCCTGAAACGGATCGCGGCGTCCGCGTAGTGGTCGGACACCTGCTCTGCTTCGGCCAAGCCGTGTTGGCGCAGCCAGGCCCGGCGGGCCACGACCGCCGCACAGCCCCCGACGAGTATGTCTGTGCCTCCGACGACCACCGTCTTGGTCATGCGCATCTCGAACACGAGGGCCGACAGCGCGATGATCGGGTAGGAGGTCAACGTGAGAGCGATGCTGAGCGCGGCGCGCCGTACGCCGCCGAACTCGAGGTGACGGCCGAATATCGCACAGACCATGGCGTGGCCCGGCAGCGCGAACGCCAGCGGCAACGTGAGCCATCTCACACCTGTCGGCAGCAGCACCGAACCCATGGTGAGCAGAGCGGCCATCACCAGCAGGGATCGGGCCCGATCGAGGGCGAAGAACCCGTCGTTGTCGAAAGTGTCAGGATCGACCGGGAGCTCGACAGAGGTGTCGGCGGGCTCGTTGACCGGGCGGCGGTTCTCGAGTATCGGGTCGGTGATGATGGCCATTACCTGCTGCTCCCGATCGTGGACCCGATGTTGCCCACCTGTCGGTATGAGGTGTCGAACGCGGACTGGTCGAGTCTGAAGATCATCATCTCGTCGCTCTCGTAGATTCGAAGCGCGTAATCCATCTTCTCCCACTTGTCGAGGGTGGCTTTCGACAGTGGGGTCTCGCGACCGCCGGCAAGTGGTTCCTTCTGATCGAGGTAGAAGCCGATCATCGGAATGTTGGTGGTGCCCCTCTTGTCGACCACCACATACCTGAGGCCTTCCTCGGCGACACGGTCGAGCAGATACTCACTCGGCTGGGAGTCGGACAGAATGAAATCCCAGATCGGATAGGCCCCGTCGGGCACACCGAGCTGAACGTGCGCATGCTGATGGAAGACGATCTGGCTGGTGCGATCACCGATCATTTTCTGGTCCACGCCCTGGGTGCGAGCGAACCAATCGGAGGCGTCGACGATCTCGTTGGTTACGGAACGGGTGTCGGAGCCGTATATGAAGCGACCGGAGAATCGGTACACCTCGTTGAGACCCACGGCCAGATTGCCGATCATCAGGATGGCCATGGTGCCCATCACCGCGAAGGTGCCCATCACACGGAAGGTCGGTCGCTTCCAGAGAGTCACCGCCTGAATTCCGATGGCGGCCACGATGGCCAGGCCGGCACTGGTGAACGACCAACTTCGTCTGGCACCCTCGGCGCCCTGGGCGGAGAGCATCATCGGATACACGATGAAGTAGACGCCGGCCGTGAGCGTGATCCCGAGGGCAGTCGATCGTTTGAGGCCCCGCTTCCATTGCACCAGCACCGAGAGGCCGGCGACCAGCATCGAGATGACCGGGGTGGCGAACGACAGGATCTGTTCGTAGACGGGAATGGTTGAGCCCTCGAACAGTTTCCGTTGTGCGGGCGCGTCGCCGCCTCCCGACTCCGACTTGCTGAGGAATCCGAAGGTGTCGCTGAGCCCGCCCTGAATGTAGGGCTGCAGGTAGTCCTTGGTGTTGGGGGCCTGATTGATGAACCACCAACCCACGAACGCCAGCGTGACCATGAAGAAGATCAGGCCCTCCCAGAAGTTCTCCGGCAACTCTCGCTTGCGAATCAGCATGTAGAGCGAAGCGGCAACGAACGCGCCGATCACGATCAGGTTCAAATAGGACGAGAGATGATGGGTACCCGAGAGGGTGAACGAGATGATGATGCCGATGATCAGCCAGCCGGTTCGCGACCAGGCCGTCGATTCCGACATGAGCATGTGGACCAGTGCCACCATGGACCACAGGAACAGGATGATCGCGAAGGTTTCGTAGGCGAACATGGTGTTGAAGCCCCAGAAGCCCGGCCCGATTCCGTAGAAGGCGGCGGCGATGCCGCCGACGTGGCGGCTGTCGGTGATGCGGGCGGCGATGGCAAAGATGGCGATGAGCGCGATCACGTGAAGCGTCATGATCATGATCACCGAAGCCACGTAGGTGCTCAGCCCGGTGAGGTGCCTGATCGATGCCATGAACGCGTGCATCACCGGGTAGTCGCCGATGATCACCACCTGATTGTTGGGAAGGAACAGCAGGCCGGTGTCGAAGAGGCGGTCGGTCTGGACGGTGTGGGCGTATTCGTCGAAGAACGCCGGGCGTCCGGGGTATGCGAGGAACTTGGGGAAGTATGAATAGAGGCCGATCGCGATCACTAGCAGGTAGCGGTCGAGATCACGGGTCTTGCGGCTCAACAGCTTCCACAGGGCCGGCAACAGGAATGTGAACACACCGATCCAGAAGATCGTGAAGTGGGTCTTTTGTCCTTCCAGCGCCCGGTTGCCGACCGAATGGGCGTACGAAACGATGGCGGCGCCCAGCACGAATGACAGCCACACGAG
>CAZDYO010000446.1:0-2803 GCA_964509555.1 uncultured Acidimicrobiales bacterium | reverse complement strand
CAAGTGATCACGCTGGCGTCTTTCTGAGCTGCGAAGGTGGCGATTTCCTCGATGGTGATGTCGCTGGACTGGAGACGGCCCACGCCGCCGGTATCCGGTCGGTCACCCTGGTGCATTATCGGGTGAATGAGCTGGGCGACATCCAGACCGAGGATGCCGTCCACTCGGGCTTGACCCCGTTCGGACGTGAGGTCGTGCGGGAGATGAACCGGCTGGGGATGATCGTCGACCTCGCCCACGCCACCTTCGACGCCACAATCGACGCGCTCGAGGAATCGTCGCAGCCGGTGATGATCTCCCACAGCCACCTCGCGTCGAAAGGCGCTTCGCATCCCCGCCTACTGTCGACGGAGCACGCCGCTGCGGTGGCTGATGCCGGCGGCCTCATCGGAGCGTGGCCCGCGGGGATCATCGCCACCACCCTTGATGAGTATTGCGCCGAGATCTGTCGCCTGGTCGACGTCGTGGGGGTCGGCCATGTCGCCATCGGCACCGATCTCGATGCCAACTATCGCCCCGTCGTGACCTCCCATGAACAGTTCCCCGACATCGCGGCCGGGCTGGTCCGACGGGGTATGAATTCCGCCGAGGTCGACTCGGTCCTCGGGGGAAACTTCGTGGAGCTCTGGCAGGCAGTGGCCGGCTGAATGATCAGGCCATGACCACGCCGGCGGTTCCGATGAGCACCGCGGCAATGCCGACTGCTTGGGATCGGCTGACCGGGTCGCTGTAGAAGAGTTTGCCCACGGCCACGCTTCCGGCCGGGAACATGGCCGCGGTGATCACGACCGGTCCCGGGTCGGCCTGCACTCCGGCCAGGAAGAAGATCGTTGAGAACGCCGCGAATCCACCTGCCATCAAACCGCTCAGTCTGGCCCCTCTCGGCGGGACCTTCGGGGTGCGGCTCGCCGAAGCGATCGCCAACATGAGGGCGAAGGCCCCGATGCGCTGGGTTACGGCCGGCCAAGACCCGCTCTCCGACGCGGTGTCGATCACCACGGTGAGTCCGAAGCCGTATCCAGAGCCCGACACGAGACCCCAGGCGAGACCGGTCCAAACAGCGGTGGCGGCCCGTCCCCCGATGGTGATCAGGATCAACCCGCCGACAGCGACAGTGGCTCCGGCGATGGCCAGTACGGGCGCCGGACCGCCGGTGATCACCGTGTAGGTGAACGGCACGACCGCCGACATCGTGGCCACGAGCGGCGACACCACCGTGGACGACGACCGGGTGATACCTCCGTAGTAGCAAGCCAGGCCGACCCCCAGGCCGAGGCCGGACAGACCTCCACGGATCAGGTCATCGGCACGGGGCTCACCGGCGATGACCAGGAGAGGGATCAAAGAACCGAAGATGGCCACGAACTGCATGGTGACGGCAGTGGTGATGACGCTGCTCTTGCCGATGACGCGGCGACCGAACAGATCGCTCATGGCGATGCTCAACGCGCTCAACGATCCGAACAGTGCCCCCACGACTGCGCACGCTAGTTGTCGTCGACAGCGGCCATGAGATGCCCAGCCGGAATGATCTGTGGCAGGCTCAACGGTGCATGCACAGCCAGCCACCAGTCCGTAGTCTCACCGCCCATGACGCCCACGCGGAGGGCGAACCCGGCCGGGTGATCGTGGCCGGGGTCGACGATCCACCGGGTGACTCCGTCTACGACAAGATGGTCTGGCTGCGCGACCACGACGACGGCATACGCAAGCTGATGCTGCGCGAACCCCGCGGCTACCCGGCTCTGTGCGCCAACATCGTCGTTTCCCCCACCCACCCGGAAGCCGACTTCGGGTTCGTGATCATGGAGCAAACTGAGTACCCGGCCATGTCGGGCACCAACACGATCTGTGTGGCCACCGTGCTGCTCGAGACCGGCATGATCAAAATGCAAGAACCGGTCACCGAGTTCACCCTCGAGGCACCGGCCGGGCTGGTCCACATCACCGCCAAGTGCAACCACGGCAAGGCCACCGAGATCAAGTTCCGCAACGTGCCCGCGTTCGTCGCCCATCTCGACACCACCATCGACGTTCCCCACCTTGGCCCGGCCGTCGTCGACGTGGCTTTCGGGGGCATGTGGTACGTGATCGCCGAGGCCGCCCAGTTCGACATCGACATCACCCCGGCCAACGGCCGCGAGTTGGCCCGCATCTCGGCCATGCTGCGCCAGGCCGCCGCCGAGCAACTGCCAGTGGTCCACCCCGACAACGAAGGCATCTCGGGAGTGAGCATCTCCATGCTCACCGGCCCGCCGACCCACCCCGACGCGGCGCTCAAGAACGTGGTCACCGTGGCGTCCGGGCCGCTCGACTGGGACCACCCCGACACCTGGACCGGGGCATTCGACCGGTCGCCGTGCGGCACCGCCACCTGCGCTGAAATGGCCGTGCTCCACGCCAAGGGCCAACTCGGAATCGGCGAACCATTCGTCAACGAAAGCATCATCGGCACCCTGTTCACCGGGGAACTGGTGGAGCGGACGACCGTGGCCGACCGACCCGCGGTGGTGCCCACCATTGCCGGCCAGGGCTGGATCACCGGGCACGCTGAATATGTGCTCGACCCGACCGACCCGTTTCCGGAGGGCTACACCGTCGGTGACATCTGGGCCTGATCGCACACGCGACCGGGGCCCGACCGACCGGAGTCGACCGAGCCCACGGCGTCACGGATTCAGCTCTTGTCGATCATCCGGCTGAGAGCGCCGGTCGACTCGTCGAGGAGTTCGGTCATGCAAGCCGGGTCGACAGTGGCCACGATGATGTGGCCGACCTCGTCCTTCACATCGGAGAACATTCC
>CAZDYO010000445.1:0-2806 GCA_964509555.1 uncultured Acidimicrobiales bacterium | reverse complement strand
CTAGCCGCAGAGCCGGTTCGTAGTGCTGGTTGAGTCGGGTGAACACCAGCCGGTCGAAGTCATCGGGGTGAACCGCTACGTCGGCCACTTCGTCGAGGCGTACGAGTGAACGGTCGATCGAGCGCCTGACTTCGATCGGCACCGAGGAGACCCGTCGGGCACGACGCAGCGCGGCTCGCAGGAATCGGTTCTCGGCGTTGTCTGGCGTGTATTCGTCGAACGTGCATGCGATCGGGCTCGACAGCGCCGGTTTGCGGATCTGTTCGCGCATGTCGATCCGGCCGCGTAGGGCCACGAGTCGGTCGTCGATGGAGCGGTAGGCCCGCAGCACACCGCGGGCCAGGGCGGCGTCGGCGGTGCGGGCGAAGAACGAGATGATCGACGGCAACAGGTCCTGGTCGACCTGATAATCGAAGGTCTCCTTGCGCCACCGGTCGGCCGGAATGCCGGCTTCGAGCATCAGGAAGAGGTTGTCGGGGCGGATCTTGGGGCTGATCACCACCCTGATTCCGTCGAGCACGATCGAGCCGACGTGGTGGCCGGCGGTGACGTCGAAGGTTCCTCTGACCGCTCCGGGACTGAGAGACAGGGCAGGTCCGGCCGCGTCGAGCAGGCGGCGCGCCGAATCGGTGTCGAGAGCCACGGTGCGGGTTTCGTACTCGTGGAACCGCTCGAGCACGTCCATCAGGTGTTCGGTTCGTCCTCGATGGCCAGTGAACCGACATCGTCGGGATCATCGGCTGTTTCTTCGCTGTCGGTGACCGTCGTGCTGGCCCGGTAACGGCCGACGGCAATTCCGTATTCGAAGCGCTTGGCACGGGCCGGTTCTCCGAAGAGTTGGTCTTCGATGAACGGATGGATGTTGTAGTGCCAGATCCGTTCGAGCATCTCTTCGTTGATGCCCTTCTTCATGAAGTGGCTGGGGCCGATCTGGAGATGGTCGCCGCCGAGTTCGCCGACGAGTTCATCGTTGATGAACGCCACGAAATCGGCGATCCAGCCGGACTTCTTCTCGTGTTTGTCGAGCCACTTCCCGAGGAGATCGTCGATTGGTGGCCGGTTTGGGAAGAACGGCACGAAATGAAAGCGTCGCCTCATGGCCGCGTCGATGAGGGCAACCGACCGGTCGGCGGTGTTCATGGTGCCGATGAAATGAAGGTTGCTCGGCAGCTCGAACGGTTCGTCGGGCCGGTAGAGGCTCTGGATGCTCTCGTCGCGATATTCGAGCAGGAACAGCAGTTCGCCGAGCACCTTGGGCAGGTTGGCCCGGTTGATCTCGTCGATCACCATCACGTGTTCGACACCTGGCGAATCGGCAGCCCGTTTCGCGATTAGCGCCAAGGGCCCGGGGGTGAGCCGGTAGCCGAGCGCGCCGTCGTCGCGTTCTTCGGGCCGGTAGCCCTCGAAGAAGTCTTCGTAGCTGGTGGCCGGATGGAACTGGACGAGCATCCGTCGGCTCGGGTCGCGGGTGAGAGCGATCGAGAGCTTCCGGGCCAGATACGTCTTGCCGGTGCCGGGTGGTCCGTAGAGGATCACCTGGCCCTTGTCGTGCATGAGACCGACGATGTCGTCGATGAACTCGCTGTCGATCAGGAGTTCGTCGGCAAGATCCGCGATCACGTCGGGCGGGTCGACGACCACGTCTTCTTGCTCTGCGAGCCAATAGAGGAACTGGGCCATCCCCCACGGGTCTCCGGGGAAGTGCCCGTCGAGTTGGCGGCGCAATGCGTCGTTCGCCTGCACGTGGCGTTGGCCGATCGTGGCGTCGGCGGCCGGCTCGTCGAGGTCGAGTAGCCGGAGCATCGCGAGTTTGCCTTTGGTGCCCATGTAGGGGAACACCGGTATGAACTTCTCCGGGTGGGTGACTGCCAAGAGTTTCAGAATGACCGACTCGCCGAGCCCGCGGATGCGGAGATCGTCGGGGTCGAGCAGACGGTCGATTCGCGCTGCGGGGTCGTCGTCACCCCAGCATGCGTATTCGATCTTCTCGAGGATCGGCTGCAGGAGCGCAGTGTCTGATTCGGCGTCGCGAATGGTCACGTTGAGCGTCGATTGCGGCCCGGCGCCGCCGTATCTGCTGCCGTTGTAGATGCGCCTCAGTTCGGGAATGTCGATCGTGGCGATGCGTCCCTTGGCGAGGGCCTCGGCGAACGTCTCGCGGTCGGCCTTGTGTTCGGTGTCCTTCGGGGTGGGATAGGGCCGCACCTTGCGGAACCGGTCCACGGCAGCCGAGAGGCGATCATCCGGCTTGGGCGGTACCACTATGTCCGGCTCGCCGGCAAGGGCCATCAGCTTGTCGAACGCCGGCTGCAGATCGGCTGCCGATGAGACGATCACCTCACGGTGATCCCAGTCGTCGATGAGTGCCCGGTCTTCGAACCAGCGGGCGTAGAACGGTTCGCCCGCAGTACCGAGCAGGCCGACATCGCGCCGGTCGGGTCGGCCCCAATTGGTGTGGAGCGGCTCGAAACCGTCGGGGAGCATCGGTTCGATCACCTCGGCGACCTCCTCATACCATCCGGGCCGCAGCTGGCCTGGGCGCATGCCCACCCCGAGGCCCTGCTCGCTCAGCCAGAGCCGGATTCCCGGGTGCTGGTTGGCGCCCTGCACGTTGACCCGCCAGTCGACCCAGCCGTCGGTCCGGTAGCAGCCGGGCACGACCGTGAGGCTCGGCGATGCCACCTGCACCGAACGACCCAGCGACTTGGCCACGCTTTCGGTGAGCGTGTCGGCCACAGTGCGCAACGAACGCACGAGAACCATGGCGTTGGCCTTGGCCGCATCGCGGATCTCATCGGTCGGGTAT
>CAZDYO010000444.1:0-2808 GCA_964509555.1 uncultured Acidimicrobiales bacterium | reverse complement strand
CAGCGGTGGTGGCCGCGGCTTGGGTGGTGGCTGGAGCGGCTGTGGTGGTGGCGCCGGCGTCGGTGGTGCTGCCGGAGTCGCCGCAAGCGGCCGCGATCAGCGCGAATGCGGTGACCAGAGCAGCTATGAGCAGTCTGCTTCGTTTCATGATGTGGGTTCTCTCCTGGGAGGGTGGGTGTCGTCGCCGCGGGCGCCAGATGGTCGTCGGGCGATCGGCAGCTCGTGAGGATAGTCGAAATCGGCCCCACTGGGACCAAAGTCACATTCTGTACGGGTATTTTGGCATTTGGCTAGATCAGTATCGACTCCTCCTTGGGTCCATCGGTGGAGCCGTGGCCAGCCGCCTCCTGATGTGCCGATGGGTCGCTGAGCTCATGGTCGGGGTAGACGGTCTCGCGCCGGAATTCCTTGAGTACACCCATTGAGGAAGCCACGATGATCACGCCGGAGACGAGCGCCAGGAACGAGCCGACACCGCTGACGTAGCCCGGATCGGCAGACCTCACCAGCGAGGCGATCCACGCCACGGACACGAGCGATGCGCTGGCTCCGATGCCGGCCAGGACCGTGTTCCAGAACCAGCGGCGTCGTTCGTCGGTGTCGAGTGCTCCCGAGGCCGGTATCGCGACCACCAGGGCAGCCGCGCCGAGCACGAGTTCCCAGATTCCGAGTCGCGGCCCTTCCTTGGTGAGGCCGTCGTGGACCACCTTGTCGGTCTTCTTGACGGTGGACAACAGGATCTGGATCTGGGACGCGATCACACCAGCGTCGGCGGGCCGGTCGACCGCCTGCTGCTTGAGATCGGCGATCTGGGCTGTGATCTCGGGCGACTGCACGACCTCCTGGCGATCATCGAAGCTCCACGCCGAGATGGACGAAACGAACATGATCAAAAGAGCCATCGACACCCCCAGGAGCTGGCCCCGATTGATTCTGTTCAGAAGCGGATGCAGCGGCTCGTGGGGAGCGATCCCGGCCCAGAGGATGGATCCGGCGGCCGCGGCCAGCGATCCCGCGATCGCGAGATAGGCGCCGATGCCGATGGAACCGCCGCCGGCTCCCTGGGCCTCGGACATGACCACGTAGGTGACAGACACGGCCAATGCCGCCAAGGCCGCGATGGCGGCACCGTCGGCGGTCATCCATCGAGGCCCCTGCCCCGGGGCCTTCCAGGTGACGACCACCGCGCCGATGACGAACAACGACAACGCGAGCACGACAAGGCCGAACCAGGAGCCGCCGGTGGCCGACAATCCGTTGAATGATTCGCCGGTGAGAACCTTGTCGGCGCTGCGACCGAACGAGCTGACCTTGCCGGCGTCGACCGACCACGAGAAAAGCATCGACAAGACCGTGAGGACCGCGCCCCCGGCGGCCAGGCCCATCAGCCGGATCTCCGGCTGTGAGATCTCGGCGGTCCAGCCGGATGACTCACGGGAGTCGACCGGTGTGGCCTCGCCGGTCGGGAGGAGCTCATCGGGGGTCTTGCGATTCGACCACGCCCGGCCAATGCGGGCGACGATGCTGATGCCGTCGGTGGATTCGGTTTGGGAGATTCTGTCGAGCACCACTGCCACCAGGAAGAACGCAACGCCCGCCGATGCCCCGAGGGCCACATCCTGATTGGAGATGGCCCGGAACAGCAGCCGTCCGAGGCCCCCGGCGCCCATGAGCGCAGCCAGCCCCAACATCGAGATGGATAGGAGAAGGGTCTGGTTGAGTCCGGTCATGATGGCTGGTCGGGCCAGCGGCATCTGCACGTCGACCAGAACCCGCCACTCGGGCGCACCGTAGGCCCTGCTGGCCTCGACCACATCTTCGGGCACTTGTCGAATGCCCAGATTGGTGAGCCTCACCAACGGCGGCAGGGCGAAGATCATGGTGACCATCGTGGCCGAGACCTCGCCGATCCCCCAGAAGAAGATGAACGGCAACATGTAGACGAAGGAGTGGACCACCTGCATGGCATCGAGGATCGGGCGCACCACCTGCCAGATGGCATCTGATCGGCCACAGGCAATGCCCAAGGGCACGCCGATGAGCACACAGAAGAACACCGCCACACCGATGAAGCCGATGGTGCGGGCCGTTTCGAGCCAGTAGGCGTTTCCGAGAATCCCGCAGAACCCCAAGGCAATCGCGCTGAAGGCACCCACCTTCACGTTGCGAACCAGGGTGCCGATCACGAAGAACGCCAGCACCACCCACACCCACGAGATCGGTTCGAGGATCTGGCCGTTGATCAGGTTGATCAGGTTGTCGAATGGCCACTTGATGCCGTCGAGCAGCCAGCCGACGTTGTTGGTGATCCAGAACACCGACTGTTCCATCCAGTCGCCGAACGGCACCCGCCACTGGTCGAGAACCTCGTTGTCGGTTATGCCGACGTTCTGGGCTGCCTGCATGAGGAACATCACATGAACACCTCTCGCTCGAAGCCGTCTATCAGTTGCTCGACCCGGCCCATTTCCTCCATTATCAACTGCGGATCGAGATTGCCGATCAACACTCCGGCGTCGTCGATCACGGCAATGGGAAGACCCCGGCCGGCCTTCGCATAGACCGTGTTGAGAGTGGCCGTGGCCGCAGCGGTCTCGAAGTCGTCTCGAATTGCGGATTCGATCGACGTCGACCCGACGTTGGCGGCCCGTAGGCCGTCGGCGACGGTGAGCAGCCCGATCGGCTTGCCGGCATCGTCGATCACGAAAGCGCCGGTGCGGTCGCCGACGCGTTCGAGTGCATCAGCGAGGCTCAGGTCGGCGGTTACCGGCACCGGTTCGGTCATGACCTCGTGGGCCTGGATCACAC
>CAZDYO010000443.1:0-2810 GCA_964509555.1 uncultured Acidimicrobiales bacterium | reverse complement strand
AACCGGGTACGGGATCGGTCAGGTGGTTCCGGCTATTCGGTCACGGGTAAACTTGGATGCTCCCCGCCAGACGAGCAGCAGGCCAACAACCCACACTCCGGCACCGATGGCAAGGGCCACGCTGAGGTCGACCAGGAGCAAACCGGTGGCCTGACCGACAGCGAGAAATATGAGCGGCAGGATCACGGCGCCACCCAGCTGGTTGGCCTCCTGCGTGGTTCTCGATCGGGCCGACACTCTCACCATGATCCCGAGTCCGAGAGTGGCCACGGCGGGGGCCACCCAGAAAATGACCACCAGCCACAACCCGTTGGGCACTATGAGACCATCGACGATGCCCCACGACACCCCGTTGGCGACGATCGCGAAGGCCGTGAATCCGATCCACGAAACCCCCACCGCCGGGATGAACCCGGTCAGGAACTTGGCGATGAACAGGTCGCGGTCACCAATGGGGAGATGAAGCAGCGTCTCCATCGTGTGGCGTTCCTTCTCGCCGGCGAACGCATCGGCCGCGAGTACCGCCGACACCATCAACGGAACGATCAGGAACAGCGGGGCCAGGAGATAACCGAGCACCAGAGTCAGCAGCTGTTCGTTCGGTGGGAGGTTGGCGATCGGGTCGGCGAGAGCCGCCGGCAACGAGTCGAGGAAGCTGATCGTGCTGGTGGGCGTGGACGCCTGACGTGCGGCAAAACCGACCACCAGTGGGAGCACCACCAGCAGCAGGAACGGAACCAGCATCATCGGAATTACCACGGCCTTCGACCGTCTCACGGCCCGTAGGTCCCTGGCGATCACGGCCCGGACGACGTACCAGTCGACACCGAAGATCCGGCTCGACCGCCGGACCGGCTGCGGTGTCGACGAGACTGGAGCCGCGAGGGTCATGGGGTCACCTGCTCGTACGTCGGGCTGCCGTTGGTGTCAGAGGCGGAATCGGCGCCTTTGAGTACCGAGCTCTCGAGAGCAAAGTAGACGTCTTCCATGGACGCCCTCCGCATTGAAGCGCCGTAAACCGAGTGGTTGGCGCCGGTCAGTGCTGTCAGCACGCGGGCCATGGTCTCCCGGTCCCGGATCGCCATGGTCATGCCGGTGGCGCGGGCCTCGATACGGCTGACGCCATCGACCTTCGAAAGGAACTCCATCAATGTTGGTGTGGCCGGCCCACCGATGTCGATGTCGGCCGGAATCCCGTCCCACAGTTCGGCGGCCAGATCATCGGGTCGGCCGATCGCTCTCAAATGACCGCGGTCGAGCACGGCCATACGATCCGCGATTCGGCCGGCCTCGCCCAGAAAGTGGGTGGCCAGGAGAACGGTTCGACCGTGCTCACGCGCCAGCGAACCGATCAGGTCGGTGACATCGCGGGTGGCGGCGGGGTCGAGTCCCGATGTCGGCTCGTCGAGGAACAGGACCTCTGGATCGTGGAGCAACGCCCTGGCCAGGGCGAGTCGCTTCTTCTGCCCGGTCGAGAAGCCAACTGTTCGCAGGTCGGCTACCGGCCCCATCTCGAAACGCTCGAGCTGGGCGTTGACCCGCCGACGCGAATCAGCCTTGGAGTACCCCCGCATTCGAGCCGTGAACTCGAGGTTTTCGCGAGCCGTGAGCCGGTCATCGAGACCGGCGTTCTCGGTGAGCACTCCGGTACGACGTCTGACTTCGTTGCCCTGGGTGGTCGGGTCGAGGCCGAGCACAGTGGCGGTGCCGCGGTCGGGGGCGAGCACCCCGTTGAGGAGTCGCACCGTGGTGGTCTTGCCGGCTCCGTTCGGGCCGAGAAGGGCCAGCACCTCGCCGGTGTGGACCTCAAGATCCAACGCGTCGACGGCGTACCGGCCGTCGAACGCTCGGCTCACATCGGCTGTGGTTATGGCGGCGGCCATACTAGGTTCCGACCAGTTCGGCCAAGTTGACCAGCTCAACGATTCGCTCCGGCAGAACCGCCGGCGGCGGCAGTGGGGCGAGTGAAGTCGGGGGCGGTGTCGTGATCGGAGGCGGCGCGGCCGGCCGTGGGGCTGGGGCTGTCGTGACCGGTGGTGAGGTGGTCGTGGGTGGAGCGGTGGTCGGCGGTGGGGTGTCGGGCAACTGGAGGAATCGATGGGTCGTGTAGAGCGCGTTGTCGCGCCACACCACGCCGACCCCGATCTGGGTGAACGCCGGGTCGACAATGTTTGCGTAATGGCCGGGGCTGGCGACAAAGGCGTCGACCAGCACCTGCACGTTGGCCCCAACACCGACGTTCTCTCCCAGCTTCGCCCACGGCCCGGTGTACCCGGCGCTGATCGGATCGGAGTGGAATATCTGCCCGGCGTCGGCCATCACCTGCGAGTGCTGCCGTGCCAATCCGACCAGTTCGGCGTTTACGGTGAGTGCCGGCAGGCCGACTCCGGCGCGGACCTGGTTGAGAGCCGCCACGAATTGGGCTTCCTCATCTGCCGTCGCTGATGCCGGGCGGGTCGGTTGCGCACCCATGGCAGCGACGAGCGTGAGGACCAGGATGAGGCCCAGCGCCGTGTACCACGGACGGTGATCTTTCGAACTTGGCTGTCGATCTCTCTCGGGCGCGCGATCCATGACTGATCTCCCAGTCGGCCGCGATGGGAGAATCCTTGAGGTCGTCGCGAAAACTCTGCGTCTTCGTGCCATCATCAACCGGATGCGATCTCGGTCGATAGGACAAATGTGAATCTTGCGACGATGCTCGACGATCACTCCGACGGCCATACGGCTGTGGTTTCCGGGGGCGAACGTATTTCATACGAGCGCCTGCGCCGCGAAGTTTCGGCCACGCGTGGAGCTCTCACCACTTT
>CAZDYO010000442.1:0-2816 GCA_964509555.1 uncultured Acidimicrobiales bacterium | reverse complement strand
CTACGAGATGTCGATGGGTCCGATCGACCAGGATCGCCCATGGGAAACCAGATCGGTCATCGGATCACATCGGCTGCTGCAGCGTGTGTGGCGAAACCTCGTCGACGAGACCAGCGGCGAGATCACCGTGGTCGACACCGCGCCGTCCGATGAGCTACGTCGGCTTCTCCACCGGACCATCGACGGGGTGCGCTCCGACATGGACGCCCTCCGCTTCAACACCGCGATCGCCAAGATCACCGAACTCAACAACGAACTGACCAAGTCATCGGAGCCGACACCCCGTGAGGTGGCCGATGCGATGGTGAGGATGCTCGCGCCGCTGGTTCCCCACATCGCCGAAGAACTCTGGGCCATGCTCGGTGGACACGACTCGGTCACCCGAGCCGACTTCCCCGAAGTCGACCCGGCGCTGCTCGTCGACGACACGGTGGAGTTGCCGGTTCAGGTGAACGGAAAGGTGAGGGGCCGGATCGTCGTGTCGGCCGATGCCGACAATGATGCGGTCACCGAGGCGGCCCTCGCCGAACCCAACGTGGCCGCCCACGTCGACGGTCGCGAGATTCGCAAGGCCATCGTGGTGCCCGGTCGAATGGTCAACATCGTCGTATGACCGATCCGGCCTTCACCGACACCGCCCCGATCGACCCGTCGGCGATCGATGCTGTCGTGTTCGACATGGGTGGTGTGTTCATCATCCCCAATCCGGTGGCGGTGTGCGCCGCGGTCACCGCGGCGGGGGTCACACTCGAAATGTCGTCGCAACAGGCCCACGACGCCCACTACACCGGGGTGCGGGCCATCACCGATCGGCTCGAATCCGAACACGTCGACGAGACCGATTTCGGTGTCTGGCGCCACTACGACATGGCCTACTTCGGATCGGTGGGTTTGTCCGGCCCCGACCTCGAAACGGCTGTCGTCGCACGCGACGAGTTGCGCCGCCGCGACGAGGTCACCGACATGTGGACCCATCTGCTGGCCCACAACATCGAGGGATTCGCAGCCATATCGACGTTGCGCCCGGTGGCGATCGTCACCAACAACATCGGCACCGCCAAGCAGCAATGCCTCGACCACGGGATCTGCCAACTGGGCGACGGTCCGCTACCGAAGGCCGCAGCGATCGTTGACTCCACGATCGTCGGAATATCCAAACCCGACCCGGCGATCTTCGAACCGGCAATCTCAGCCCTGGGCACCGACCGTTCACGAACCCTCTACGTGGGAGACACCGTTCACGCCGATGTGCATGGGGCCCGCGCCGCCGGAATGCCGGTCGTCCAGCTCGACCCGCTGAATCTCCACTCCGACCACGACCACTGGCGACTGCCCGACTTGCCGGCATTGGCCGAGATCCTCGGTTGAGCAAGTCGGGCCCGGTACACCTCTCGGCATCCGAGGCCCGGCGCGTCTCGCTGGCCGCGCAGGGGTTTCGCGACCCGAGGCCCACCGGCCGGGTCGATCGTCGGCACCTTCGCAGGGTCATGGGGAGGCTCGGTCTGCTCCAGCTCGATTCGGTGCCGGTGGTGATTCGCACGCAGTACATGCCGCTGTTCTCCAGGCTCGGTCCCTACAACGCCGACCTGCTCGATCATGTGGCATACAGGGACGACGAGTGGTTCGAGACCTGGAGCCACGAGGCCTCGCTCATGCCGGTCGAGAACGAGCCGCTGTTCAGATGGCACAAGAAGCGGTCCCGCGAGGGTGCAACCTGGAGCGGACTCAGTGAACTGGCCAGACGCGAGCCCCGATACATCGCCGAGGTGCTGGCCCAGGTCCGGGAACGTCCGTTGGCCGCCTCCGACCTGAGAGACCCGCGCCCCCGTGAGGGAGAGTGGTGGGGCTCAAGGTCGCTCGGGTCGGTGGCCCTCGACTGGCTGTTCAGAATCGGCGAGGTCGGGGTACGTCGCAAGGCCGGATTCGCCAAGGAATTCGACATTCTGGATCGCATCGTGCCGGCCCACGTGAGGGCGGCCCCCACCCCCGACGAGGCCGAGGCCCACAGGGTGCTGATCGACCGGGCCGGGGCATCGCTCGGGGTGGCTGCGGCCCCCGATCTGATCGACTATCACCGTCTTCCCAAGCGGGACGCAAAGCCACGAATCCGGGAACTGGTCGAGTCGGGGCGTCTGATCGAGGCCGATGTCGAAGGGTGGAACCGTCCGGCGTTCCTGCATGCCGACGCGGTTATTCCCCGTTCCATCGACGCCTGTACCCTGCTGTCGCCGTTCGACCCGGTGGTGTGGTTCCGGGAGCGGGGAGAGCGCCTGTTCGACTTCCGGTATCGCATCGAGATATACACGCCGGCCGCGAAGAGGGTCCACGGCTACTACGTGATGCCCTTCCTGATGGGTGAGCGTATGGTCGGACGGGTCGATCTCAAGACCGATCGGGGTGCCGGCGTGTTGCGGGTGCTCGGTGCTTTCGCGGAGGATGGTTGCGACAGCGGCGAGGTGGCCGACGGTATGGCACGTGCACTCACCGACCTGGCGACAATGGTCGGGGTGGGGCGATGGACCATCTCCGGCAGAAACGGGGATCTCATCACCCATCTGCGTGACATGATGCCCACCTGACCCGAAACAGCGGGAGGCCCCCAATGCTCGACGCCGACTACGACTCGGTGCTGGCCACCGCCGATCGACTGGCCCGACAATGGCTCGACGGAATACCCGGCAGACCCACGTCGATTGAATCGACAGCCGCCGAGATCATCCGTGCGGCCGAGAAGCAGTTCCCCGATGAGGGCGCTGCCGGCGACGATGTCGTGCGTGAACTGGCGGCCATGGCGGAGCCCGGTCTGGCGGCAACAG
>CAZDYO010000441.1:0-2818 GCA_964509555.1 uncultured Acidimicrobiales bacterium | reverse complement strand
GAAGGCGAACAGCGCCGCCACGTAGCCCCCCACCGGGTTGCCCGAATCGATGGCGTCGATGCCTCGCCCGATGGTGATGGGAACGGCGACAGAACCGGCGGTGGCGATCAACCCGGCCAGAAGTGACCATTGGAAAACTCGACGGTGTGATCTCACGATCGGCCATACGCGCCTGATCCACCCGAGCGTCCGGTCGGGGTCGATGGCCGCCCGGGGTCGCGCGAAACGGCTCTGTTGCCAGGGGTTGCCTGCTGGGTCGTCCGTGTCTGCCTCGGGCATTCGTACAAGCTAGGGCTACATTCGTGTTGCTGACGGATCGAGGAGGATCGATAGACACCGCACTCAAACTCTTGGCGGTCGTGGCCCTGGTGGCCGCGAACGCCGGATTCGTGTCTGCCGAGTTTGCTCTGGTGGCGGTCGACCGGACGCGGGTGGATGAGCGTGCTGGCTCGGGTGACCGGGGGGCCCAACGGGTTCAGAGCCTCGTCGAGAACCTTTCGTTTCATCTTTCCGGCGCCCAGTTGGGCATCACCATCACGTCGCTGTTGTTGGGGTTCATGGCCGAACCCGCAGTGGCGAGCCTGATCGAACCCGCTCTCGACGGCATCCTCGGTGGGTCGAGTGTCGGAGTGTCGATCGTGATTGCTTTCGTGATCGCCACCGTTGTTCAGATGGTCATCGGCGAGTTGGTACCGAAGTCGTTGTCCACCAGCAATCCCTTGGCCGCGGCCGTGGCGCTGTCACGCCCCATAGCGATCTACGGCACGGTGTCGAAACCCCTGGTCGGATTCCTCGATGGTCTGGCGGGCAGGATTTCGCAGCGGTTCGGTTTCGAGGTCACCGACGAGCTGGAGGCCACCCCCGACCGTGAGGAGCTCGAGCAACTCATCCGTTCGTCCGGCGAGGAGGGAACTCTCGACCCGGACGAGGTCGAGTTGCTCACCCGCTCGATTCGGCTGTCGGAGAAGTCGGCCGACGACGCGATGGTGCCCCGCGTGCAGGTGTTGTCGGTCGAGTGTGATGCAACCATCGCCGACCTGGCGGAGCTGGCCGTGGCCACCGGCCATTCGCGGTTTCCGGTCACCGCGGGTGATCTCGACACGATCGTCGGAGTGGTCCACGTGAAATCGGTGCATGCCGTGCCGGTCGACCGGCGTGGCGACATCACCGTCGATGAGGTGATGGCCCCGGTGTTGGCGGTGCCGGAAACCAAGGATCTCGACGACCTGCTGGTGGATCTCAGGGAACGCGGCGGGCAGCTCGCGGTGGTGATCGACGAGCACGGTGGCACCGCCGGCATCATCACCCTTGAAGACATCCTCGAGGAGATCGTCGGGGAAATCGACGATGAGCACGACGATGTCGCGGCGGGTCTCACACGCGTGGAGGCCAAGGGCTCCACCATCATTCCGGCATCTCTGCACCACGACGAAGTCGAGGATGCAGTCGGGTTCGAGATGCCCGACGGCGACTATGAGACGCTCGCGGGATTGGTGCTCGACCGGCTGGGTCACATCCCCGAACCGGGCGAGATGTGCACGGTCGACGGCTGGCGGATCGAGGTGGTGGCGATGGACCGTCTGCGGATCGCCACGGTGCGCATGGTCGAACCGCGGGAGCAAACATCATGACCGTATGGATGTTGGCGTTGTCGCTGCTGTTGGTGGCAGTCAATGCGTTTTTCGTGTCGGTCGAGTTCTCACTCATAGGCAGCCGCACCTCACGCCTCGAACCGATGGCCGACAATTCCGACGACGGCGCCACAATCGCCCTCGAGGCCGTCAGGGATCTTCAACCCCAGCTGGCGGGGGCCCAGTTGGGGATCACCATGGCATCGCTCGGGCTGGGATTCGTGGCCGAGCCGGCTGTGTCGAGCGTTATCGAATCGGTGATCGAGCTGTTCGGTGAGATCCCCTCAGGCTTGTTGCACACGATCAGTTTCGTGCTGGCGCTGGCCATCGTGGTCACCCTCCACATGGTGCTCGGCGAGATGGTGCCGAAGAACATCGCGTTGGCCGGCCCGGAGCGGGCCGCCCGGGTGCTGGCACCGGTCCATCGGGTCTACGTGTCGACGCTCCGTCCGGCGATCTGGCTGCTCAACGCCATGTCGAACGCCACGCTCCGGCTGTTCGGCCGGGAGCCGGTCGATGAGCTCAACACCGCTCTCACCGTCAACGAGTTCCACACGCTTATAGCCGGGGCCCACGAGGAAGGCGTCATAGAGGTTGCCGAACACGATCTTCTGGCCGGCGCGCTCGATTTTCGTGCCCGGACCGCCGGCTCGGTGATGGTGCCCAGGTCGAGGATGGTGAGCATCGTGAGATCCACACCGGTGGCCGAAATCGAGGATCTGGTGGCACGTTCGGGCCACAGCCGCCTGCCGGTTGAGGGCACCGGGCCGGATGACATCGTGGGGTTCGTCCATTCCAAGGATCTGCTCAGGCTGCCGGCCGACGCCCGGCCCGAACCGCCCCCGTTGGAGATCATCCGTCGAATGCTGATCGTGCCGCCCGACCGATCCATACGTGATCTGATGCGTTCGATGCGTCGTACCAGGCGCCACATGGCCCTGGTGAGGGACAGCGAGGGCGGGTTGCTCGGCATGGTCACCCTGGAGGATGTACTGGAGTCACTCGTCGGGTCGATACGCGACGAGACCGACCGACCGGAATCAGCTCCCCAGGTCGGTCAGGACCCCGGGCAGGGGAGTGGTGAGCGTCGCCCGAGCCAAGCCTGAATCGAGTCGGCAGTCGCTCGGCCGGTCGGATCGGTTCCCCACAGGAGGCTGGTGCGCACGATCGCCGCGGTCGGATCGGCG
>CAZDYO010000440.1:0-2823 GCA_964509555.1 uncultured Acidimicrobiales bacterium | reverse complement strand
AAGTGGGGATGAAGCGCCGACATGATTCCGGCGTTGGCATCGAGGTTCACCGAGATCACCTTCGACCATTCGCCCGAGTCGAGCTCGGCGATCGGCTGTGAGCGACCGAACACGCCGGCCGACAGGACGGCGATGTCGATTCCCCCGAACGTGTCGGTGGCCGCAGCGGTGGCATCGGTGACGGCCACGGTGTCGGTGATGTCGGCGGTGACCCCGAGCCAGGCGGGGGAGTCGAACGCCTCGGACACGTCGCCGGCCAGGTCGAGGCCCACCACGGCCGCGCCCCTGCGCAACAGTTCGGCGGCGCACCCACGCCCGATGCCGGACGCGGCGCCGGTGACCAGCGCCACCCGCCCCGCGAACTCGGGCGGCTCGCCGGCCCGCCGCAGCTTCGCCTGTTCGAGATCCCAGTATTCGACCTCGAACAGGTCGGAGATCGGAAGGGCAACCCATCCACCGAACCGATCCTGGGCCCGGCTGATCACCCTCATGGTGTGGCGGTAGATGTCGGACACCGCGGAGGCCCGCTCGGCATCGATGCCGGCGGTGAGCATTCCCAACTCCGGGTCGATCACGACCCGTGGTGACGGATCGAGCATCGTGAGCTCGGAAGCGGATCCGGCGCTCTGGGTTCGGAAGTATTCGCGGTAGCGGTCGGCATAGCCGTCGACATCGCGGCCGACAAGCGGCACCGGTTTGGTGTGAATCACGTGATCGGGGGTGAGCGGGCCCTGCTGGCTGGCCTCGATGACATCGGGACGGTTGGCGAACGCGAGTGCAGCCGTCGAGGAATCGCGCCGAACGATCATCGGTCGGCCGGCGTGGCGGGAGATGTCGGCCCTCAACCGGGAGATGTCGAGGGGCGCGACGGCCGGGTGGTGCTGGTCGTTCTCTTCGGCATCCGGCCCCAGTTGGTCTTCGGCCATCCGGATCAGCTGGTGGTGGCTCAGGTAGGCCTCGCCGGTGGTGTCGCCGAATGTGAACAGTCCATGGCCGAGAAGCACCATCCCGATGGTGGACGAGCACGAATTCGACTCCCAGAGACGCGCCACCTCCTTGGCCAGGTCGAAGCCCGGCTTCACGTATGGCACCACAATCACGCGGTCGCCGTAGAGCCTGCGAATCCGTCGTTCGCCGTCGACGAGATTGGTGAGCGAGATGATCGCGTCGGCATGGCTGTGTTGGACGGCCCGATGGGGCAGACCGGCATGGAGGAGAGTCTCGATGCTCGGCTGCGGTGCGCTCGCATCGAGTTTGGCTGCCGCGAGTGATGCCACCATGTCGGGGTCCGACAACTCGTCGAGCGACGCCAATTCGATCAGTCTGTCGAGAGGCAACGGGGTGAACCCCTGCGGCTCGATGGTGGCCAGGTCCCACCCGCTGCCCTTCACGTAGAGGGCGTCGATCTCACGTCCGGTGACATCGACCCAGGGTGCCTTGACCGAGGTGTTGCCGCCGCCGTGGAGCACGAGGTCGGGATCACCGCCGAGGAGACGTGAACCGTAAACGCACTCATCAAGAGCGCTGCGGCAATTGGCTGCGTCGGCATCCGACCACAGGTTCTTCATCGGGCCTCACTTTCGATGAGGGATTCTCCGCGGTCGAGTCGAATCACCCGACGGTCGGTGACTATGGCGGTGATCAGGTCGGCCGGGGTCACATCGAAGGCCGGGTTGAGAGCGCCGATCGATGATGGTGCCACCCGATGCCCGCGCACTCCGAGAACCTCGGCCGGTCCACGGTCCTCGATCTCTATGTGGTCACCGGACGGGGTGGCCATGTCGACGGTGGATTCGGGGGCCACGACGATGAAGGGAACGTTGGCCCGCGCCGCACCCAGGGCCAGTGAGTAGGACCCGATCTTGTTGGCGGTGTCGCCGTTGGCGGCGATGCGGTCGGCCCCGATGAGAACAACATCGGCCAGGCCGCGGGCGAGCACGGAAGGTCCCGCCGAGTCGACCAGCAGTCTGAACGGGGCACCCATCTGCATCAGCTCCCACGTGGTGAGCCTGGCCCCCTGCAACAACGGGCGGGTCTCGACCGGGAGGGCCTCGGCCAGATGGCCCCGTTCGTGGAGGGTCTGCACGACAGCCAGTGCGGTGCCGCGCTCGACGGTGGCCAATCCACCGGTGTTGCAGATGGTCATAGTGTTCACACGGGGACGGTTCACGAGCGACTCGACGAGATCAGCACCAAGCTGCCCCATGGCCGTGGAGGCGACTATCTCGTCGTCGCGGAGTCGGACGGCCTCGGCCAGCACGGCCCCGAAACCGTCGGGCATGCGGGCAGCCACCCGATCGACCCCTCGAGCCAGGTTGACCGCTGTGGGGCGGGCCTCGCGGATGGCTGCGATGGCTGACGGGATCGACTCCGGGGCGAGTGTGGAAACGGCCAGGGCCACCCCGAACCCTCCGGCCACCCCGAGGGCCGGGGCACCTCTCACCGCCAGTCGGGAAATGGCATCCACCAGCGAGTCGACGGTGGTTATGTCGAGCATCACCAGTTCGTCGGGCAGCAGAGTCTGGTCGACGAGCCTGATGTGGTCGTCGACCCAATCGATGGTGCGTGGCGGCTCTGTGGGCATGGGGGCCAAGCTAGCGACCCTCAGCGGGCCCAGGCTCGCCGGCGGGCCTCGTAGATGGCGATGGATGTGGCCGCCGCCACATTGAGCGAACCGACCTTGCCCAATTGGGGGATGAAGGCCACGGCGTCGCAAACGGCGAGGGTGGCCGGGGTGACACCGCGGTCTTCGTGTCCGATCACCAGGGCCACGTCGGTGCCCATCTCGACTTCGGTGATCGTCACCCCCCCCCCCCCCCCCCC
>CAZDYO010000439.1:0-2834 GCA_964509555.1 uncultured Acidimicrobiales bacterium | reverse complement strand
CCGTGGGCGACCATGGTCTCGACGAATGCCTCACTGGGGGTCATGCGGGTCATATGGGTGTCTCCTGTGGTTTCAAGGTTGGTGAATTGTCGGGTGATTCGGTGCCGACCTCCATACTTCGGATACCGGCGCAGATCAGTTGGATCATCTGGTGGAATGAGTCGTCGAGGTCCTGGCTTAGGGGGTGGCCGTCGCCGGCCTCGAGATGAGCGAACCCGTGGAACGCGCTGCGAAGTGTGCGGGCCGCGTGAACCCGCTGATCATCGTCGAGGCGATATCCCCCCAGTGCCCGGCCCAGTATCTCGACGACCTTCTCCACAGCCTGCTCCAGCTCTGGGTCGCCCGCGCACGGGTAGCGGTCGGTGGCCGCATAGATGCCGGGCCGCTCGCGCGCCACGCGCCGCCAGGCGAGACCGACCGCCTCCACTGCGTCGTCACGGCTGAGGCCGATGGCCGCCGCGCCAAGAACGTCGGCCAGCACCTCGCGACCGATGAGCCCGAGACTGCGCACGAGACCGTCGAAACTGTCGACGTGCCGGTAGAGCGCCGGCTGTCTGACTCCCAACTCCCTGGCCAAACGGGTCAGTGTGAGAGAATCGAGGCCCTCGCTGTCGGCGAGGCCGGCCGCGGCCTCGACAACCTGCGATTCATCGAGCTGACGCCTGGTCACGACACGACACCGTTGGTCGAGACCGATCGGCTCGACCTCACCCGCGCCTGAGACTGCAACGCCGCGATCACGGCGACGTTGACCATGTCGAAAGCGGTGCAGCCGCGTGACAGGTCGTGGCACACACCATCGAGACCCTGGAGCAACGGACCGAATGCCCGCGCCCCAGCCAGCCGTTCAGTGATCTTGTAGGCGATGTTTCCCGAGTCGAGATCGGGGAACACGAACACGTTGGCCCGGCCGCCAAGAGGAGAATCGGGGGCTTTCTCCTCGGCTATCTCCGGCACCCACGCCGCATCGAATTGAAGCTCACCGTCGATCAATAGATCGGGGTGATCACTGCGAACGATGTCGAGAGCCGACTTGACCTTCTCCACACGCGAGTGGGTGGCACTGCCGGCGGTGGAGAACGACAGCATCGCCACACGTGGCGGATCACCGGTGAGCGCCTCGTAGGTGGCGGCACTGTCGACGGCAATGGTGGCCAGCTGCCGGGCATCGGGGTCGGGGATCACCCCACAATCGCCGAAAACGACGGGCGTTCCGTCGTGGAGCACCATGAGGAAGCTGCTGCTGACGGCCTCGGCGCGGGGCCGGATACCGAACACCCGAATCGCCGTACGGATCACATCGGGGGTGGTACGGCTGGCACCGGCCACACACGCGTCGGCCCATCCTGACTTGGTCAACACCGCGGCGACGACGAGCGGATCGCCGAGATCCATCGGGCGGCCGACCCAAGGACCGTCGTGGTCGACAACGGCCAGCCGGTCGGCCAGCTCATCGGCTGCCGCGTGGCCGGCCTCGGCCACCGTGGCGATGTCTCGCCCCACCACCAAGGGTTCGACCAGTCCATCGGCTCGAAGATGACCCGCGGCCTCGAGAGCCCGATGATCGCCGGCGTCTGCCAACACAACCCGCTGGGGGTCGGATGCGGCCCGCCGATACCAGGAGTCGAGTATTCGATGCACGGTGCTGTGGCCGGCTTTCAGCCCCGGCCTGCGACCCAGTTGTCGACCCGGTCGAGCACCTGGTCGGCCCGGTCGAAGATGTCGTCGAGGACGCCCCGGTCGGCCACCAGCGGTGGCGAGAGGTTGAGCATGGTCGCGCCGCGGTCGTCGGGGCGAATCAACAGCTTGGCTTGGCGCACGAACCCGAGCAGCACCCCGCCCAGCAATTCCGACGAGTCTTCGCCGCTCAGTTCGGCCCCGGTGTCGCTATCGGCCATGAGCTCCAGGGTGTAGAAGTAGCCCGCGCCCCGTACCTCCCGCACGGTGCGATGCCCGTCGACCAGCTTCTTGAGCCCGGCGAGGAAGTACCCCTCGTTGTCTCTGACACGACCGGGTATGTCTTCATCCTTCATGGCGGTGATGGTGGCGACCGATACCGCGGCCGCCACCGGATGACCTCCGAAGGTGGACCCATGGAGATACGACGCCATCTCCGAGTCCCAGATCTGCTCGACCAAGGGTCGGCGGATCACCACCCCACCGAGGGGCTGATAGGCGCTGGTGGCACCCTTGGCGAATGTGATGAGGTCGGGCACCACCCCGTATCGCTCGCTCGCGAAGAAATGGCCGATGCGTCCGAAGGCATTGATGACCTCGTCGGCACACAGCAGCACTCCGTACTTGTCGCAGATGCGCCTCAGCTCGGGCCAGTATCCGTCGGGTGGGACCAGCGACCCGCGGCCGTTCTGGACCGGCTCGGCGATCACCATGGCGACGGTGTCGGGACCCTCGGCGAGGATCATCTCCTCAACGGCCCTGACCGACGCCAGCTCGCCGGCCGGGGTTCCCGGTGGCACCGTGTCACCGAGGGTGTTGCGAACGTGGCGTACGCCGTCCCACAACATCGGTGTGAACGGGTCGCGCAGCTTGGGGATGCCAGTGACCGCCAGCGCACCCAGCGTTGTGCCGTGGTAAGCCCATTCCCGCGAGATCACTTTGTAGCGACCGGTGTCGCCCCGGCTGAGGTGGTAGTTGCGGGCAAACTTCAGAGCCGACTCGACCGCCTCGGAACCCGAGCTGACGAGGAACACCTCGCTGAGGTCGCCGGGGGCCAGTTCGGCGATCATTGCCGAGACGGTGGATGCCGGTTCGTTGGCGTATCCCCAGGACGGGTAGTAGGCCAGCTTCTGCATCTGCGCGGCGGCTGCGGCCAC
>CAZDYO010000438.1:0-2835 GCA_964509555.1 uncultured Acidimicrobiales bacterium | reverse complement strand
GTATGGTCGGCGCAAACGGCAACAAAACAGGAAGCGCCATGCCTGCGGAAACTCATGTATCACAGCCCCCGATGGGGCGCGACGAGGTTGTCTCCATGATCAAGGAGCGCCTCGCCGACATTCTTGAAGTCGAGCCCGATTCGATCAACGAAGGCGATGCCTTCCAGGACGACCTCGACGCCGATTCTCTGGCCCTGATCGAGTTGGTCGAGGCCATAGAGGAAGATGTCGGCGAACGTACCGTCGGGTTTCGCATCGACGACGAGGATCTCGAGGATCTTCGAACCGTCCGGGATGCCGTCGACTACGTAGTAGCGAAGCTCGGCTGAGTCCGCTGTCCACCTTGGTTGCCATCGGCACGCTCGAGGATCGACTCGGATATCGATTCGTCGATCCGGAGCGCCTCATTCTCGCGCTCACGCACCGCTCGTGGTGCTCGGAGCATCCCGGCGAACCTTCCAACGAGCGGCTCGAGTTCCTTGGTGATGCCGTCCTTGGACTGGTGGTCACCGACCACATCTTCACAACGTTCCCCGACCTTTCCGAAGGACAACTGGCCAAGACCAGGGCCACCGTTGTCAGTTCGGCGAGTCTGGCCGACGTGGGCGAGTCGCTCAAGTTGGGGGATGGTCTTCGACTGGGTCATGGCGAGGACTCATCGGGTGGGCGTTCCAAGGCCTCCATCATCGCCGACGCGGTGGAGGCGGTGATCGGTGCCATGTATCTCGATGGTGGCATCGAACCGGCCCGACGGTTCGTGTTGTCGCAGCTCTCGGATCAAATCGACGAGGCAGCCCGTCGTCCCGGTGCCGGAGATTACAAGACCAGATTGCAGGAGATGGCGGCCAGCGAGGGGTTCGACCCGCCGGTCTACGACATCACCTCATCCGGTCCCGAACACGACAAACGATTTCATGCCACAGTGGAGTTTGGTGGAACCGTGGCTGGCAGGGGCGATGGAAGCTCCAAGAAGGAAGCCGAGCAGCGTGCCGCTCGTGAAGCTTGGCACGCGCCCACCACTGAGGACGGAGACCAATGATGTTCGAACTACCCGAAGTCGAAACGGTGAGGCGAGATCTCGACAAGGACCTGCCCGGCAAGCGGATCAAGGTGGTCGAGGCAGCGAGCATGAAGACCCTGGGTCGCTACAAGACCCGTAAGTCGTTCACCGATCAAATGCCGGGATGGAAGGTGCTTGGGGTATCGCGTGTGGGCCTGTATCTGTTGGTGGCCTTCGATTCCGAATCCACGATGGTCGTCGATCTGGGCTCGTCGGGCTCGTTGAGGCGCCATGCCAACAAGGACCCCCACGATCCCGACACCGAGATAGTGATGACCTTCACCCAACACGGTCAGCTTCGCCTCATCGACGCTGAGGGCACGAGCAGCGTGTTCGTCATCGATTCCGATGCCCTGGCCGAGGAGATCCCCGAAATCGAGAACTACGGTCTCGATCCGGTCGACGAGCCGGTGTCGTGGACCGCGTTCGGCCGGGTATTGCTCCAGCGACGCACCAAGTTGAAGACATTGTTGATGGATCCGGAATTCGTGGTCGGCATCGGCAACATCTACGCCGATGAGATCCTGTATCACGCCGGCCTCAGATACGACCGTCGTAGCGACGAACTGTCGAGTCAGGAGATTCGCAGGCTCCACCGTGCGGTCGTGGGCACGCTCCACGATGCCATCAAGCATCGCGGCACCTCCACCCCGGAGCGGGTGTTCGTCGATCCGTTCGGCAACCCGGGCGGTTACGGGGAACATCTCGAGGTGTGGGGCAAACACAACCAGTTGAGCGGGCGGAATCGTCGCGCCATCAAGCGCTCGAAGTTCGGTGGCGAGTGGACCTACTACTGCGAGACCCAGGTCTGATTCGACCGGGTCGAGCCGTGCCTGGCCTGAATCCACATGATTTCCCCAGCCTTTCCCCAAGGTTCCCGGGCCTTTCCCCAGCCTGGGTACTACACGCATGTAATTTCGATTGGTAGCTTCTGTGGAGAGTTGTCGGTGGGTCAGATCGACCCGTGGCCGGCTCGGGAGCTTCGGTGTATCTCAAAAACCTCACTCTCAAGGGATTCAAGTCGTTCGCCGACAAGGCTTCGATTGATCTCGAGCCCGGCGTCACCGTCGTGGTCGGCCCCAACGGCAGCGGAAAATCCAACGTGGTCGACGCGATCGCGTGGGTGCTGGGGGCCCAGGCGCCATCAGCGGTGCGGTCCCAGAAGATGGAAGATGTGATCTTCGCCGGCACCAGTGCCAAGTCGGCTCTGGGCCGCGCCGAGGTCTCGCTCACCATCGACAACCACTCCGGCACTCTGCCGGTCGAGTTCAACGAAGTGAAGATCACCCGCACACTTTTCCGAACCGGAGAGTCGGAGTATTCGATCAACGGGGTCGGTTGCCGACTCCTCGACGTCACCGAATTGCTGTCCGATGGTGGTGTCGGCCGCCAACAACACGTGATCGTCTCCCAGGGGCAGATCGATGCCGTGCTCAACGCCAGGCCCGAAGACCGACGGGCCATAATCGAAGAAGCCGCCGGAGTCCTCAAGTATCGCAAGCGCAAGGATCGTGCCGAGCGTCGTCTCGGCTCCACCGACGCCGACCTCGTCCGCGTGAAGGACCTCATGCGTGAGGTGCGCCGCCAGCTCAGGCCGCTCGAGAAACAGGCCGAGGCCGCGAGGCGCCACGGCGACCTGGTCGAGGAGCTCACCGCGCTGCGCATCCACACCACCGGTCGCGAGGTCGCCGGATTGAAGGCCCGCCTCACCGAGGTTGCCGAGGCCAAGGCCAGTGCTCACCAACGAGTGTCCGCCACCCGCGCCGAGCTCCAGC
>CAZDYO010000437.1:0-2835 GCA_964509555.1 uncultured Acidimicrobiales bacterium | reverse complement strand
TGTTTGTCGGGCAGGCGGGATTTGAACCCACGACCTCCTCGTCCCGAACGAGGCGCGCTACCAACCTGCGCCACTGCCCGTGTGCAGAACCGGAAGGCTACCGCCCGGGTGGCCGCGATCCCACTGACATGTGGTGCCAATCAGACCTTGGGAGTGGTGTCGACCACGCCTTCGTCGGCGAGGGCCGCTTCGATGCGCCGAAGAAGCGAAAACGCGTCGAGCGGTTTGACGATCCAATCGTCGGCCCCGGTGTGGCGGGCCAGGAACTCGTCGGCTTCGCGATCGAGCAGAAGCAGGATGGGTCGACGGTCGAGTCGGCCGGCCCCCTCTTCCTGACGGAGGGCCAGGCTGGCCGCTCCACCGCCCATGTTGCCGATCTGCAGGTCGAGGATCACTAGGTCGGGATCGACCGCGGAGGTGGCGGGGACCACCTCTTCGCCGGTGCGCACCCGGTGGATGATGTGGGTGCCCCCGACGGCGGCTTCGATCTCGTCGAGAACTTGGTCGGCGTCGGTGGCCAGAAGTATGTCTGTCACGGTTCGGATCGTACACCGGCACTGCTCTTGGACCACGGTCGGGCGTCTCGTTGCCGGTGCCGATACCATGCTGTTGTGCTTGAGATCATCATCGAATCAGCCGACCCCAATGGTTACGCGGTGCTCCGCCCCGAGGGTGAGCTTGATGCCTACTCCGTGGCCCAGTTTCGCGAGGCGTTTTCGGCCATCAGCGATGAGCCCCGACTGGTTGTCGATCTGGCTCAGGTTCAGTTCATCGATTCGGCCGGTCTGGGTGCTCTCATCGGCGGTATCCGCAAGTTGCGCGAGAACGACGGCCGCATCAGCGTGTTCTGCGATCGGTCGAACATCAACCGTCTGCTCCACACCACCGGCTTCAATCGGATAGTGCCGGTCAAGGAGACCATGGCCGAGGCCGTCGACTCACTCGACGAAGACCCGAGCTGATCCTCCGGTGAGGTGCTCGGCGATTTCGCCGAGCCCGCGGAGATCGTGCACATCAGATGAGAGCAGCGGGATCCTCACCAGGCAGGCCGGGCCCACATCGTCCATGAGCGACGCCACCCGTTGGTCGTCGCCTGCCGCCGCGGCGGTGTGATCGGCGAGGGAAACGGCCGCAGCCGACAGGTGGCCGCGCAGCCGCAGCCGCGATATTTCGGCGCTGCGCTCAGGGCCGGTCGACATCGGCGGCATCATCCGATTGACCACCACCGCCGCCACGCTGAGGTCGGAGTCCCTGAGCTTGTCGAGAAAGTACCTGGCTTCGTCGAGGGTGTCGCCGCGGGGTGACGCCACCAGGACGAATGCGGTGCGGTCGTCGGCCAGAAGATCGAGTGTGGCCATGGCCCGTGATCGGAAGCCGTCCTCCATGCCCTCGAACGACTGGAAGAAGGCCACCGCCTCGTCGACAACATCGGCACCGACGACTCTGGCCAGCTGTCTGAGCATCGTCTGAGCAGCACTGTTGACCGCCTTGAACACCCCTCGACTGGGAGCAGTGAGCATCCGGTAGACCGAGTTGTCGAGCAGACGTGCGAGCAGGAGCGGGGCATCGAGAAACGCGAGAGCGTCGCGTGTCGGGGGGGTGTCGACGACAACGAGATCCCAGTCGGCGCTCTCGTGTAGTTCGCTCAGCTTCTCGACCGCCATGTAGTCCTGGGTGCCCGACAGGGTGGTGGAGATGTTGCGGTAGAACCGGTTCGACAGGATCCGCTCGGCTTGCGCGGCGTCGGCGGCATTTCGGGTGACCACATCGTCGAAGGTCGACTTGGTGTCGAGCATGAGCGCTGCCAATCGACCCGGCCAGGGGCCGTTGATGATCCTCGGGGTGTTGTCGAGTCTGTCGATGCCAAGGGCGTTGGCCAAGCGACGCGCCGGATCAATTGTGACCACCACCGCACTGCGCCCGGTTCGGGCCGCGGCGAGGGCGGTGGCCGCGGCTGTGGTGGTCTTGCCGACCCCCCCGGTGCCGCAGCACACGACCACGTCCTTCGCCTTGATGATGTCGAGGTATTCGGTCATGGTCGACCATCGAGTTGATCGAGGCCACGCGTGAAGGCATCGGCCAGTTGCTCGATTTCCCCCGAAGTGAGGTGGGGTACGAACAACTGCGGCAGGTGAATCTGAGGCAGTGGGAGTTCGGCGTCGAGACGGGAGATCTGCTCCTGTTGCAGGGCGGTTCGTTGCGCACGCAACCTGGCCGCGGCGCGAAGATCGTCGATTTCGGTATCGGTGACCACCCGGGAATGTGGGCGGCGAACCCGGTCGGGATCAAGGCCCGGAATAGTTGGAAGCACACCGTCGACGATCACGGGGCCGAGCGCCACCCCGACCTCGTCCTCCACCGCGAATGACGTTTCGATGAGCTCGTTGACCGGTGTCTCCTCGGGAATGGTGACCAGCATCACCCGGCACCTGGACGAGTCCGAAAGCATCGCCAGAGCTTCGTCGGCCTGACGGTGAATTGTTCCCGCCCGAGCGGTCTCACGCACACCGGCAGGGCTGCGCAGAAAGCCGAGGGCGTGGCCGGCGGCCGGGGCGTCGACAACGATCAGATCGGCGGCACGCGAGGTTTCGAGCTGCCGTATCTTTCCGAGCACCAGGAGGTCCTTGATCCCGGGCGTGGCGGTGGCCACCACCTCGAGCACCCCGCTACGGGCCATACGCCTGGCGATCAGCTTGAACCCGTGGTCGGCAAGCCACTCGACAAGGGCTTGATCGGGCGTGAGCGAGCGGCATCTCACATTCGTCGGGCTGCCAACGTCGTCGACGACCACTGTCTCCTCGTAGCCTTGTTCGGAGGACCTCCGTGTATGGGATG
>CAZDYO010000436.1:0-2851 GCA_964509555.1 uncultured Acidimicrobiales bacterium | reverse complement strand
CCACGGGCCAGCATCGGCTTGAGCATGTTGCCGGCGTCCATGGCCCCGTCGGCACCACCGCCCGCGCCCACAACCGTGTGCATCTCGTCAATGAAGGTGATGATCTCGCCATTGGCGTCTTCGATTTCCTTGAGCACCGCCTGGAGGCGTTCCTCGAACTCGCCGCGGTACTTGGCTCCGGCCACCAGCGACGACATGTCGAGGCTGATGATCCGTTTGTGGGCCAAGCTGTCGGGGACATCGCCCTCGACGATGCGTGATGCCAGACCCTCCACGATCGCGGTCTTGCCGACGCCGGGCTCGCCAATCAGCACCGGGTTGTTCTTGGTGCGCCGCGACAGCACTCTGATGACGCGGCGGATCTCGTCGTCGCGACCGATGACCGGGTCGAGTTCGTTGCGGCGGGCGGCATCGGTGAGATCCAGGCCGAATCTCTCGAGGGCCTGGTACTGGTTCTCGGGATTCTGATTGGTCACCCTGTGGCTGCCCCTCACTTCCCGAAGTGCGCCCAGAAGAGTCTCCCGATCGACTCCGAGGCGGTCGGCGAGGGCCATGAGCAGGTGCTCGGTGGAGAGGTAGTCGTCGCCCAGATCGTCGCGGAGCGAGTCGGCGGCCTCGAGCACCTTCCGCAGGTCGGCCGACATGGACGGGTCGGCTCCCCCGTAGGCGTTGGGGAGGCGATCAACAGCCTCCTGGGCCCGGATGCGGGCCTGGCTGGGATCGATCCCGACCTTGTGGAGCAGCGGCAGCACGATTCCCTCGTCCTGTGACAGCAGGGCGACCAGCAGATGGTCGGGTACGAGTTCGGGGTTGGATGCCGCCCGGGCCGCATCGGTGGCTTGCGAAAGTGCTTCCGTTGTCTTGAGTGTCCATCGATTGGGGTCGAGGGCCATGCCGTTCTCCTATGGTTATCATGCAGGTTATCGTAGAAAACTTGAGTGCACTACGCTCAACTTTGACGCCGTGGCCGATATTCCACTTTCCGACCACAATTCCCCACTCTCGGAAACAAGTCGACACCCGGCCATGTGCGATGATCGGGGCCATGCCGGGGCCCGTCGATCACAAGCGGAGACTTCTGCTCATCGTCGCGCTCGCCACGACCGTCGGAGTTGCGGTCGGCGTCGGCGCATGGAGACTGCGCCACAATGGCCCCAAGCCGTTCGACCCGGACCAACACCTAAGGCTCGTGGCGACGATTCCCGGAACGGGCATCGGCCCACCCGACCTGGTGAGCGTCGCGCCCGAACCCAAGCCCGTTGGCACCGTCAGCTTCGGCGACACCGAGCTGCTGGTCGTCACCTTCGACGGCTTGATCCGCAACCTTGGCCCCGGACCGCTCGACATCTACGGCAATCCCAACAGCGACAACGACGTCGACGCCCCCCATCAACGGGTATGGGACGGCGACTCCTGGACACCCGCCGATCGCCCACCCATCAGGTTCGAGTCCGCCGATGGCCACAACCACTTCCACTTCCTGCAGATCGCCCGCTACTCGCTGTGGAACGAAACTTCGTCCACGAGAATCGCTCCCAGCAACAAGGTGGGCTTCTGCCTCATCGACTCGATACAAGACGACCCGGATGCGGCCAGGGGGTATTTCAGCGACGACGGCAACTACTGCCGCCAAGGATCCCCGGAAGCATCAGTGCTACGAATGGGGATCTCCCCCGGATTCTCCGACCTCTACGCAAGCGACGTGGCTCTCCAATGGGTCGACCTGTCCGATGTGGAGCCCGGGCGATACCGGGTCGCCGCCGAAGTCGATCCGTTCGACCTCGTGGAAGAGGCCGACGAGTCCAACAATCAGATTGCGTTTGCCCTGTCGCTCACGGTGGTGCCGGGCCATCGGGCCACTCCGATGGTCGTGGCGGGCAACGGTTTGATCGAGATCGAACTCGGCGCCGAGTCGTACGGACCGGTCACCGATCCCGCTTTTCGGATCACGTCACTGCCACGCCACGGGACTCTGCAGCTCGCGCCCGATGGTGTCACGGCTCGCTATCGCGTCGATCCCGACTACTCCGGCAGTGACTCGTTCCGGTACGCGGCCGTCGACCCCGACAGTCCCTACCCGATCACACCCGTCGAGGCCACTGTTCTCATCTCCAACGGACCCGGCGACCCGACCCCGGCGATCGCAATCACCCGGACTCGCTCCGCCATCCACACCGACGGCGTTCTGCAATTGGGATTCATCAGCACCGACGCCAACCCCGGTCGAGTCGTCGAATGGTCCGTCAACGGACTGGCCGGAGGGTCGGTTGAGACCGGCACCATCGGGTCCGACGGCACCTACCACGCACCATCCGAGCCGGTCGGAGCCGTGGTGATCGCGGCCCGCTCAGGCCGACTCTCCGACGAAGTCACCGTCGACGTCGTCAGTCCGCCCAACCATCGGCCGTTCATCGAAGCACCAGTCGAATACCTGCCACTCACCGACGCTGCCGCCAGCCAGGAGAAGGCACCGGTCACGGTGATCAAGAAGGGTGAACAAGTCGGCTTCATAATCCCTGCCACCGACCCCAACGGCGACTTGCTCACCTTTGGCGCCTCCGGGCTGCCACCCGGATTGTCGATCAACGAGGCCACCGGTTTCGTCTCCGGCAAGCCCACCCGACGAGGTGCCTACCGGGTCACCTTCACCGCCGACGACGCAACGTCGGTCTCAAGCATCGAGGTCACCCTCACCGTGGAATGAACCAACCAGCCGATGCGGAAACGGGGGCTCACAGTCGGCTGAGGCTCACGCCGAAATCGCCCGCGGCGTCGGTCTGCCAGTCGACCATCTCAAGACCCAGGTCGGCGAGCTCCCGCTCGATCCCTTCGCGACGGAACTTCGACGAGA
>CAZDYO010000435.1:0-2853 GCA_964509555.1 uncultured Acidimicrobiales bacterium | reverse complement strand
CAGCCGAGACCTTTCTCGCCGACCTCCAGAGGGTGACCGCCGATTTCGCCAACTTTCGTCGTCAGACCGAGAAGCGACATGCCGATCTGGTGAAGCAGGCCGGTTCCAGACTGGCCATGCAGCTGCTCCCGGTCCTCGACGCGTTCGACGCCGCCGTCGCCCACGGCAGCGAAGACGTCGAGCCGATTCGTTCGCAGCTCCTGTTGGTGCTCGAACGTGAAGGTCTCGAACACATCGGCGACCCTTCGGAACCGTTCGACCCCAACCGCCACGAGGCGGCCATGCACGAACCCGCTGAAGAGGGCCAACAGGAGCCGGTGGTGGCCGAGGTGCTGCGCACCGGATATGCGTGGAATGGCCGCGTGCTCAGGCCGGCGATGGTGAAAGTGAGGGGTTGATGGCAGAACCGCAGAGCGAATGGTTTGACCACGACTACTACAAGATCCTCGGGGTCTCGAAAACCGCGTCTGCGAAAGAGATAACCAAGGCCTACCGCAAGCTGGCCCGCGAGCTTCATCCCGATGCCAACCCCGATGATCCCAGGGCCGAGGACCGGTTCAAGGAGATCTCGTCCGCATACGACGTCCTCGGCGACGAAGACAAGCGCAAGTCATACGACGAGGTGCGTCGACTAGGGCCCATGGCCGGCGGATTCGGGATGCACGGTGGCCAGTCGGGTGGGTTCAACGTCGGCATGGACGACATCGGCGACATGCTCGGTGGCTTGTTCGGCCGCGGCGGCCGTCGAGGTCGCGGTGGGGCCGCGCCCGGTCCCCGTCGAGGCGCCGATCTCGAAGCCGATCTCCATCTCGACTTCGAAGATGCGGTCAAGGGCATCGAGACCACCATCCACCTCACCAGCGACGCCACCTGCACCACCTGCGCCGGTGTGGGTGCGGAGCCGGGGTCGTCCCCCCACCGTTGCCCCCAGTGTGGTGGGGCCGGCACCATCGACAAGAACCAGGGCTTCTTCTCCTTCAGCCAACCCTGCCCCACTTGCAACGGTCGGGGCAACGTGATCGACAAGCCGTGTCATACCTGCCACGGCACCGGAATCGAACGCCGACCCAGGGAGGTGAAGGTGAGGATTCCGGCCGGTGTGAGGGATGGTCAGAAGATTCGTCTGAAGGGGCGCGGTGGCCCGGGTCGCAACGGTGGCCCGCCGGGAGATCTGTTCGTCATGGCCAGGGTGGCTCCCCATCCGTTGTTCGGCAGGTCCGGCAAGGACCTCACCCTCACGGTGCCCATCACGTTCGCGGAAGCCGCGTTGGGTGCCGACATCAAGGTTCCCACCATCGACCACGATCCAGTCACCATTCGCATCCCGGCTGGCACCAGGAACGGCCGAACGTTCCGCGTGAAGGGAGCCGGCGGCGACCTTCTGGTCACGGTTGAGGTCGCGGTCCCCCAACATCTCGACTCGAAACAACGCAAGGCCATCGAGCAGCTTGATTCGCTCACCACGGAATCGCCCCGCGCCCACCTCGGGGTCTGAGCCGGATCCCGCAACAATCGGAGAGGAGTTCACTGATCATGGATCAAGACAGATTCAACCGGGCGGTATACGTGATATCGGTGGCCGCCGAGCTCGCCGGTGTCCACCCTCAGACGCTTCGCATATACGAACGCAAGGGTTTGGTCGAGCCGGCCCGCACCGGTGGTGGGAGTCGTCGCTATTCCGATGCCGACATTGCCCTGCTTCAGCGAATCCAGGAGCTCACCAACGAAGGACTGAATCTCGTGGGCGTTCAACGGGTGCTCGCGCTGGAGGCCCGCGTCGAGGAGCTCGAACGACAATTGGCCGAGTCGCGCCGCCAGCTCGTCGAATCGGTCGAGTCGACCCGACGCGAGTACCGCCGCGACCTGGTTCCGGTGAAGCAGGCGGTCACCATCTATCGCCGTGGTCGTCATTGATCGACCCTCCCCGGAACACACGACCGGCCCGGCGGGTTCCGGACCTGCCGACCACCGAGGTCGGCCCCACCCACATGACAAATTCAACCCTCACCCCCACCATCGATGTTCACATCGACTCGTCCGACATCGAGCGGTCGTTGCGTGACGATGTCTGCGAAGGTCTCACCGCCACTCCCAAGGACATCCCTCCCAAGTGGTTCTACGACCACACGGGCAGCAAACTGTTCGATCAGATAACGCAGCTCGACGAGTACTACCCCACTCGGGCCGAGCGCGAGATTCTCGTTCGCGAGGCGGCCTCGATTGTCGAGATCAGCGGCGCCGACACCTTTGTCGAGTTGGGAGCCGGAACCAGCGACAAGACCCGCGCTCTGCTGGATGCGGCCACCCGCCACGGCAGGCTCAAACGCTTCATTCCGTTCGATGTGAGCGAGAAGTTTCTTCGGGACACCTCGCTCAAGTTGGCCAACGAATACCCCGCCCTGGAGATCCATGGGGTCGTTGGTGATTTCGACCATCACGTGGAGTTGATCCCGAAGGGCGGCCGACGGCTGGTAGCGATGCTCGGTGGCACCATCGGCAACTATGCCCCCGGGCCCCGGGCCCGCTTTCTGCGGTCGTTGGTGTCCACCATGGCACCCGGCGACCATCTGCTCCTGGGCACCGATCTCGTCAAGGATCCCCACCGTCTCGTGCGGGCCTACGACGACGCGGCCGGCGTCACCGCGGCGTTCAACAAGAACGTCCTGTCGGTCATCAACCGTCATCTCGACGCCGATTTCGATCTTGACCGGTTCGATCATGTGGCGCGTTGGGATGCTGAGTCTGAGCAGATCGAAATGCTGTTGCGCAGCCGGGTCAACCAGACCGTCCATGTCAGGTCGGTGGGCCTCGATGTCGGGTTCGCCCGTGGCGAGCTGATGCGTACCGAGATCT
>CAZDYO010000434.1:0-2862 GCA_964509555.1 uncultured Acidimicrobiales bacterium | reverse complement strand
TCGGGTTCGGCAACGTCGAAGGTCCACTCGACGCGGTTCTCGCCGGCCGCGGCCGGGTGTCGGAACTCGTGGTCGCGTCCGGCCACGGTCGTGCGCAGGACCACCTCCCCGGACGCGGGGGTGTCGAACACGCACCGCATGGTGATGCGGGCCCTGGTGGGGTTGGCGTCGACGCACACGGCCCGGAAATGGAGGATGGAGGTGCATCCGGTGTGACGAATCACCACCGGTCTCCAGATACCACCGGGGTTGAGGCCGGCGGCTCCGCTCAGTTCGGGGTCGAGAAACGCCCCCAGCATGTCGGTGCGCGAATCGGGGTCGCCGAAGGTGGGGCATGACACGTCGACGGCCAACAGGTGCTCGCCCCGGGCGCGTAGCAGGTCGGTGATCTCGAAGGAGTGGGGCACGAAGTAGCCCTCGGTGTCGCCGACGTAGGCCCCGTCGAGCCAGACGTCGCCCTGTTGACAGATCCCGTCGAGGTGGAGCCACGAGCGATGGTCGTCGTCGGGCCCGGTGGCATCGAACCGGAAACGATGGAGCACCGCTCGTTCCTCGGCGAGCTCGGGTGTGTGGGCCCAGTGGCCCGGGATTGTCACGTCGCACCAAGCGCGGTCATCGAGTTGGGGTTCGTGGAATGTGCGACGCAGCTCCTCGTGGGCTGCCGTTGCTCTCCATGTGCCCGAGAGATCCATTCGAAGCACGGTAGTGCGGCGGGCTAGCCTCGCCGTCATGTCGAAACCAGAGACCCTTCGCGCACTTCGAGACAGTGGCTGGGAGTCGGTGCCAGTACGCGACGAGATGCGACGCAACGCCGTCGCCCGCATTCGTGCGGGGGAGCCCTTGTTCCCTCGCGTGCTGGGTTACGAGAACACGGTCTCCCCGCAGCTCGAGAACGCATTGTTGGCCGGCCACGACGTGATCTTTCTGGGGGAGCGGGGCCAGGCCAAGACCCGCATGATCCGGGGGCTCACCGGTCTTCTCGACGAGTGGATGCCAATAGTGGCCGGTTCCGAGATCAACGACGATCCCTACGCTCCGACTTCTCGTCACGGGCGTGATCTCATCGACGAGATGGGCGACGACACCCCAATCTCATGGGTGGGGCGAGACGATCGCTATGGCGAAAAGCTGGCCACCCCCGACACCTCCATCGCCGATCTGATCGGTGAGGTCGATCCGATAAAGGTTGCCGAGGGTCGCTACCTGGCCGACGAGCTGGTTCTCCATTACGGGCTCGTGCCCCGCACCAACCGGGGGATCTTCGCCATCAACGAGCTTCCCGATCTGGCCGAACGGATCCAGGTGGGGCTCCTCAACGTGCTCGAGGAGCGCGACGTGCAGATCCGCGGCCACAAGGTGAGATTGCCGCTCGATGTGATGCTGGTGGCTTCGGCCAACCCCGAGGACTACACCAATCGTGGTCGCATGATCACCCCGTTGAAGGATCGTTTCGGATCGCAGATCCGCACTCACTATCCCCTCGATGTCGAGACCGAGATAGCCATCGTCGAGCAGGAGTGGGTGCATCCCGAATCAGGCGACCTCGACATCGCGGTGCCGTCGTTCATGACCGAGATAATCGCCAACCTCACCTTCGCGGCCCGCAACAGCCCTCACATCTCTCAGCGTTCGGGGGTGTCGGTTCGACTGTCGATCGCCAACCAGGAGGTGATGGTGGCCAACGCCATGCGACGGGCGCTGCGGTCGGGCGGATCGAATGTCGTCCCGAGAATCGTCGATCTTGATGCGCTTCCCGCGGCCACCGCCGGCAAGGTCGAGATCGAAACACTCGACGAGGGAAGAGACGGTGAGATTCTTTCCGATCTGGTTCGCTCGGCGGTGCTCACCGTCTTCAAGGACCGCGTGCCACCCGAAACCCATCGAGCTGTCGTCGATGCCTTCGAGAGCGACCTGGTGGTCGACACCGGCGAGGATGTCACCGAAGCGGCCTACACGATCCTGCTCGAGCAGGTGCCGGCGTTGGTCGCCCCTGTCAAGGCTCTGCTCATCGATGAGGACGGGGCCGAGTCACCGGCCATGATCGCGAGTGCGGCCGAGTTGGTGCTCGAAGGGCTTCATCTGGCCAAGCGGCTCAACAAGGATTCGTCGGGCGGCAGGTCACAGTTCAGGGGTCGGTGAGTCGCTGGTCGACCGCCGGGATCACTCGATGTGGCAGTGGACCGCGAAACAAAAACACTCCTCGGGCGTCGCATCGTGGGCCTCTCCGGGCCGCTCGTCGGGGTCGAAGCACCCCGTTGCGAGCGACACGGGCATGGGGTGGATCCCGCTGATCCTGTCGACCACGAATCCGTGCCTGCGAACGATCTCAGCCAACTCTTCCGGTTCGTACTCCTTCGTGTGATCCGCGGTCAGAAATCCATCACCCATCACAACCTTCGTGAGCGCCCGGTTGGGGGTGTCGAACACGAACGATCCCTGCGGCACAAGATGCGATCGGATCTGGTCGAGCATCCCGGGCAGTTCGGCGGGCGGGATGTGTTCGATCACCTGGCCCATGAAGACGGCGTCGAATCGGCGGTCGCCGAGCTCAGGAACCCGATCCAGGTGGCTGGTGTCGCCGTGGTGAAACGTGACTGTCCCCCAGTCCCGGGTGCGTACGATTCGCTGGTCGTAGGTGGGGCGGCCGTGGAACTGGTCGTCCTCGGGTCGGTCGAGGATGTGGAGCTCGGCGGGATGATGCCGGTATCCGAGTTCGAGCAGGGCCCCGAGTTCATGGGTGGGGCTCGATCCTCCGATGTCTAGGATCGTGTTCCACGGTGGAAGCTCGGAGCACCAAGTCGCCCGGGAGGCATGGAGTCGGTGGTAGAAGCCCGACCTGTTGAGCAGATACTCGGGACTCGA
>CAZDYO010000433.1:0-2869 GCA_964509555.1 uncultured Acidimicrobiales bacterium | reverse complement strand
CTAGCTGATGAATCAGCCGGCTCGGGGTAGCTGCCATCCGGGCGGTTGGTCGGGGACGATGGTGCCGTCGGGACGGATGATTTCGATGGTGCCGTCGGGTCTTCGGTGGACTTCGTAGCCGGATTCCTTGAGGAGATTGTGGTATCCGCAGGCGGAGCAGCCGTTGTCACTGTTGGTGGCCCCACCTTTGCTGTGGGGGCTGAGGTGGTCGATATCGCACTTGGTGGCGGGCGCCCAGCACCCGTGCCAGTAGCAACGCACGCTCTGAAACATGGCGGCGAGCCGGTTGGCCCCGGTGAACAGCCGTTGCTTGCGCCCCACCTCGGTGACCACTCCACGGGAATTGATGACGATCCGGCGGACATGGCCTGCGAGGGCTTCGGCCACGGCTTCGGCCGGATTGACCCAGACACCGTCGGCGGTGTGGCAGTAACGGCTGCCATTGAGGATCGCTTCGGCGATCTCGTTGGGAATGACCGGTTCGGAATGCGTGCCGCACAGGGCCGCAAGTTGCTCGTCGAAGCTCTGCTGGTCGATCACGATGTTGGTGACGATCCCGGCAGCGGCGGTGTTGGCCGGGGGAGCCAATGCCAGTTTGATGAACGCGTCGTAGCGGAGCTGGGCGGGCGTGCGGGCGACGTGTTGGCGCCAGTCGTCGCCGTGGGCGGCTTTGGCCGCGTCGATGTCGATCATTCGTTCGGCGTCGGTGAGTTTGGTGAGAATGTCGTGGAATCTGGCCCCATCGGCGGAGGTGAGACGTCCGTCGAGCTTCCAGCTTCCGATGAAGTCCTGGGTGAGGTGGACATCGCGACGGTTCCATTGGCGTTCGGTGTTGGTATGGGCGCCATCGGCATCGACTGCTTGGACCCAGTCGCGGCAGAACAGGTCGAGGTCGGGGTATTCGAGCCCGATGGCGGCCTGCAAGAACTCGTGCTCGCACATGATCAACGCGTCGCGGACTCTGGGGTTGGCCCACACCTTCGATATGAGACGGATCTGGCAGGTGCCGACCCGCCCTGATTGGTAGGCGCCTGCGATCTCGGGCAGGTCACGTAACGCTCGAGCAACCTTCTGACGCTGCGATGCCTCCCGGCCTGACAGCCGGGCGTGGTGGCGGACCATGATCTTGGCCGAGAAGTGTCCATCGGTTCGGTGGGCCCCGCAACGGTCGACCGCCGCGAGCAGATCGACCTGGGCCGCTTGGAGGCGCCGGCACTGCTGCTCGAGGCCGGCAATCACCTCGGCAGTCGCATCGGCATCAGCCATCGGGAACCCGGCGGCCTGCAACTCGTCGATACCCGCGGCAATCAGGTCGATCGCTGCGGCGGTGTCTGGCTCCGAAGTTGGTACCTCTACGAACATATGTTCGACTATAAACATGGGGTGTGACATCGCGGTATCAAGTGGTGTGTGCAATCAGGGCATGGAGTTGTTCGGCTGGTGTTGCTTGGCTCCACGACAGCGGTTCGCTTTCGCTGACGCGCCCCGCTTCGTCATGTCATCCACGAGTGGCCGATGTGGGACGCCCCGCCTGCAGCCGACCCAACCCGGTGCCGTGGCAATCCCCGGCCTGCTCTGCCCGGTGTCGGCGGAGTCCGGTCGGGGTCTCGATCATGTTGTCGAGTGGCCGACCCGTCCGGAGGCCGCCGGCGCCGTCGCCAACCCCGCTGACGAGAGCGGAGTCTCGACGGTGTCTGGCCTCGGCCAGGAGTGCGGAGATTCGGTCCGTTCCCAGCGCCGGGAACTCGGGCTCTGGTATCAAGTCCATCTGGGCCCGGTTGCGGCGCATGGTCGCATCATGGGTCTCCCAGTCGTAGGGCCCCCTGATGAGCAGGGCCCTTTTCATGTGCTGGTCCATATGCGCTGCTCCATTCGATCCGGGCCGAACGGCCCACCTTGGACAACGCTCGGTAGCGCAAGAAGTCGCGCGATGGTTTCGTCATGGGTGGGGCAGCGTTCGCTGCAGGACAGCCGTCCGGAAGACGGGTTGGGCGGCCCGTGGCGAGTGTCGAACTCCTGGCCCATCCCGGGCGGTGCCGCGGAAACCCTGGAGTTCCTACGGTCGAACACGGACGCGGCGATGGGTCCATGTGGCGCTGAGGGTCAGATAGCCGAGGTTGAGCAATACGAGCCCCAGCACGATCGGGAAGACGGTTTGGGCGGGACCGGTGGCTGCGAGTTGCTGGGCGTCCCGCACCTGCGTGGTGGTTGTGGTGGATGTCGTGGGAGTGGTGGATGTCGTGGATGTGGCGATGGGCGCTGTTGATGTGGTGCTGGGCACCGCCGTGCCCAGGTTCTCCACCGTGACGGTGACGGTCGCCCGGTAGCAGGAACGTGCAGTCGTGCACGCAAAGTAGGTGAACACGTCGGTACCGGTGAAGGACCTGTCGGGCTCGTACAAGATCTGCCCGTTGACCACGGTCGCGGCGCCCGAGGCGGGATGGGCGAGGATGGTCAGTGTGTCGGGCCGGAGATCGACTCCGGTGCCGGAGTCATTGGCGAGCACGTCGATCGTTGCCAAGCTGCCGGCGGCCATGGAGATCTGATCGTCGACTGCTGCGGGGAGATCGCCGCAGTTCGGCGCGGCCGCCGCCTCGAACAGCGCGGCGACACCTCTCCAGTCGCCTCCGCCCGAGCCGGTGTCGCTGTTGACCGCGATGACGAGGTCGAGGTCCGGCGCCATGTAGATGCCCTGCCCATCGAGCCCAATGGCCAGGGTTCGACCTCCCCCCTCGAGCCACAACTGGGCGCCGTATCCGGGTGCAGTCGGGGCGGGGCTACCCATGAACTCGATCCACTCACGCGACACCAACTGCGAGTCTTCCCAGACACCTCCCCGAACGTGGAGCAGACCAAGCCGGGCCAGGTC
>CAZDYO010000432.1:0-2896 GCA_964509555.1 uncultured Acidimicrobiales bacterium | reverse complement strand
CCAGTGGGATCTCAACAGCCCCAAGTCGATACTGCCGCCGCTGTCCCCGGGCCGGGGCGATGTCTGGATGGCGATCCTCTACGACGGAAGGATCAGCGATCTCGAGCTGGCCGTGCCCGACCCGGATGTGCCCGGCCGGTGGTGGTTCGACGGGCGGGTGCGTGGAGGTGAACCCGGTCTCTGGAGCGTGTACCTGCTCGACGGCGAATCCGCCTACCGGGTCGACGAGTTGAGCATCAACGGATGATCCCCCCTGCCGGTTCCGGTGCAGAAACCGGCCCGCTAATTGAAATCCGGAAGTATCCCACTGCCGAGATGGTCGAACACCAGTGACGATTCAAGGTGGCCGATCTCCGGGAAGGCGCTGAAGGCCTCCACCACGACCTTGCGTAGATGGTGGGTGTCCCGAACGCAGATGTGAACCAGGAAATCATTCGCGCCGGACACGTGGAACACGTTGGCCACCTCCAGCATCGGCCTGACATGGCTGAGGAATGCGTCGACCTCGTCGGCGTTCTGGCGTCTGAGTCTGACGGACACGATGGCCTGCACGCCGATGCCGAGTGCGTCCGGCGAGACGTCGGCATGGAACCCCCGGAGCACGCCGTCGCGTTCCATGCGCCGGGTGCGGTCCGAACAGGTCGACGCGGAGACTCCGACCGCCGCTGCAACCCGCTTGTTTGGCAGTCGTGCTTTCTGCTGAAGCAGCCTGATTATCTGATGATCTGTCCGGTCAAGTGTGCGACGTGGGGTCATAATCCGAATATTGTACGGAAATTGAGTCGAGGGCCAGGGAATAGGCGAAACCTGATGGCATAAACCGTATGACATCGCATCAAGGAGATTGCCATGGAAGACGCACACCGCACCTGGGCCGAGCCGTGGAAGATCAAGATGGTCGAGCCGATACGCATGACCACCCGCGAGGAACGCGAGGCCGCGATCGAGGCCGCCGGATACAACACTTTCCTGCTCGAAGCCGACGACGTGTACATCGACCTGCTCACCGACTCCGGAACATCGGCCATGTCCGACCGGCAGTGGTCGGCGCTGATGCTCGGCGACGAGGCCTACGCCGGCTCGAAGAGCTTCTACAAACTGGTCGAGGCGGTGCGAGAGGTGTACGGCTACGAGGAGTTGGTGCCCACCCATCAGGGGCGTGGTGCCGAACACATCCTGAGTCAGATCCTCATCAACGAGGGCGACGTCGTGCCCGGCAACATGTACTTCACCACCACCAGGTTCCATCAGGAAAGGGCCGGTGGGAAGTTCGTCGACGTGATCGTCGACGAGGCCCACGACCCCCACAGCCTCGCCGCGTTCAAGGGCAACATCGACCTGGCCAAGCTCCGAGCCGTTGTCGACGAATACGGCGCCGACCGGGTTCCGTACGTGTCGTTCGAGACCAACGTGAACATGGCCGGTGGGCAACCGGTGTCGATGACCAATCTGCGCGAGGTCTACGAATACTGCCATCCGCTCGGAATCCTGGTGATGCTCGACGCCACCAGAGCTGCCGAAAACGCGTGGTTCATCAAGCAACGCGAATACGGCTACCACGACCAGCCGATCTCCCAGATTCTGCGCGAGATGACCTCGCACTCCGATGGAGCGACGGTGTCATCGAAGAAGGACAATCTGGTCAACATCGGCGGGTTCCTGGCGCTGCGTGATCCCGGGTTGGCCCGCCGGGCCCGTTCAATGCTGGTGGCGTTCGAAGGGCTCCACACCTACGGCGGCATGTCGGGACGAGACATGGAAGCCCTGGCGGCCGGCATCCGCGAGATGGTGGAGACCGACGACCACATCCGGGCCCGTGTCGGGCAGGTCGAATACCTCGGCGACAAGCTGATCAAGGCCGGGATTCCGGTGATCCGGCCGATCGGCGGCCACGGCGTGTTCCTCGATGCCGGCACGATCCTCGAGCATGTGCCCCAGGAGCAGTTCCCGGCTCAGGCGCTGGCCGCCGCCATCTACGTCGACTCGGGGGTGAGGGGAATGGAACGCGGCATCGTGTCGGCTGGCCGTGATCCCCGGACCGGGAAGAACCGTCGGCCCAATCTAGAACTGGTGAGACTCACCATCCCGAGGCGGGTCTACACGCAGTCCCACATGGACGTGACCGCCGAGTCGGTGATCAGGGTCTGGGAGCATCGCGACAGCATTCGTGGGCTGCGCTTCACCTACGAGCCCGAAAGCCTCCGGTTTTTCCAGGCCCGATTCGAACCCGTCGGCTGACGGTCACCCGCCGAACCCGCTCAGCGGGTGCGGGGAAGGCCCAGATGGCCTTCGGCGATCATGTTGCGGTTGATCTCACTGGTGCCGCCGTAGATGGCGGTCACCGGGGAGTGTCGCAGGTTCTCCTCGATGAGCCCGCCCATGTGGGCATCGGGTTCGTGGTGGGTGAGCAGACCCTCCACGCCGAGCATGTCGTGGAACCATCGGCAGTGCTTCTTGTAGCTCTCGGACGCGAACAGTTTGGTCATCGATCCCTCGACGCCGAACATGGCGCCCTCAGATGCCAGGGACGCGGTGTGGTAGGCGAACCCCCGGCAGACCTCCACATCGATCATCGCCCGGATCAACTTCTCGCGGACCGCAGGGTCGTCGATGACACGGCTGCCATCGGGCCGCGTGTTGCTAGATGCCCAATCGACGGCCGCGTCGATCACCGGAGGCGACGGGAACTGTCCGCCGGCGATGCCACGCTCGTACTTGAGGGCGGTCTTCATCACCGCCCAACCGCCGTTCACATCGCCGACCCGCCAGTCGTCGCTGAGACGGACGTTGTCGTAGAAGGTGGCGTTGGACCGTTCGGTGCCCATCGTGCGCACCGGCTGGATTTCGATACCGGCGGTGTCGAGCGGGACCAGGAAGAAGGTGAGGCCCTTGTGTT
>CAZDYO010000431.1:0-2900 GCA_964509555.1 uncultured Acidimicrobiales bacterium | reverse complement strand
GCCACCGCCGGTGCCGAAAGGGTGATGCTGATCCTGGCGACCGGCGAGACCAGTGAAGCAGTGGTGGTGGCCACCGATCCCGGATCGGATCTCACCCTGCTGAAGATCGACGGTCGAATGCCCGCGGCGATAATGTCGGGCGCAGGCCGGCCCGGCGAGGGTGAAAGCTTGGCCGTCGTCGACCCCAACGGCAGACCGGAGACCCGTGTGGTCATGTCCGGTGCGGGAATCAGCGCATCCCGCACTGGGGATCTGCTCACCGGCGTGATAGCTCTCGACGGAACCATTGGAAGTCTTCTTCCCGGAAGCCCCATGGTCGACTCGACCGGAGCCGTGGTCGGGGTGATCCTGGCCACATCGAAAAACGCCCCGGTGGCAGTCATGCCCATAGACGTGGCCCGCTCGGTCGCCGAAGAGATGATTCAAACCGGTTTCTTCAGCCATCCCAAGGCCGGTATCACCGCCCGAGATGTCATGTCCTACGACGACACCACCGTCGCAGCCGGTGCACTCGTCACCTCGGTCGAACCAAACGGCCCTGCTGCCGACAGCGGAATGCTCGTGGGCGATGTGATCGTCGAAGTGGGCGGGAATCCAGTGTCCACAATGGCCGAAATGGTCGGTGAGTTGATGGGCCGCCGGCCGGGAGACAAGGTCGACTTCCTGGTGATGCGCAATGGCCGAGCGGTCACCTGCCACGTGAGGCTCGTGTCGGTCACCGACTGACGGGTTCGCTCAGCGGCGACGCAGCGCCACCACGATCGCGGCCACCGCCGCCAGCGCGGCCAGCACAGCGGCCACCGCCGCGGTCAGCGCCAGCTCCTGGCGCCGCTTGGCCGGCATCCTGTCGAGCGGCCCGGCCTCATGGGACACAACCCACGCCTCCTCGTTCGAATGGTCGGGGCTCCAGCCCAGCGCCCGAATCCGGTCGTTCGACACGACCCAGGAGCTCGAGGTGTAGGGAACCACCCCCGGAGGAGTCGGAGACACCCCCAGCCGCCAGCGAGCCGAGGTCAGAGCCCGCGCCGCCCATTGTGGGACCCGAATTCTCGGGGCCGGCCCCTCCAGTTCGTGGAGCGCATCGGGGGGAATCCATCCGTCCGGTGCAACATTGGCGACCCCGTCGAAACCGGACGTGACGACCACCGCGACCGCCGACGCCAGGTCATCGACATGGAGATACTGGACCGGCGGATCGCCTTCGGCCGCCACCCCCCGGCGTGCCGAATGGAGCACACGCGCAAGCCGCCCGAGATCGTCGTCGGAAACCACCGCTGTGGGTCGCAGAATCGCCGCACTCGCCTGAGGGTTCGAGCGACTCCACTCGCCGGCCATTTGTTCGATGTTGGCCTTGACCGCGGCCCACACGAAATCAGGATTGGGGCGCACGGGGGCGTCCTCGGTGAGGGGCACCGGATTGGAGTGCCACGCCCCGTAGACCATCGCGGTCGACAAGACGACGATGTGGCTGGCTCCCACCGAAGTGGCTGCATCAAGCACACGTCGAAAGATGGCAACTTCGAGATCCGCCGAAACCTGATCCGCGCTTTCGGGGCCGGACGACGACGCCAAATGGACAATCACGGCTGCACCGGCGAAAGCGACGGTGAGATCCTCGGTGGCCAGATCCACCCTTTTCGTGTCGGCACCGACGGTGTCACTCGGTTGCCCGATCCTGTCGATGGCCAGCACATCAAGATTGGGATCAGCGTTGATCAGGCGCGAAACCACACGGCGCCCGATCGTTCCGGCGGCACCCGTGACGACGACCCTCATCCAATTCTCCCGAATGCTGATGGTGTTCTGCTGAGGAACGACCCCGACTGTGATCTACCATGCCGCCATGAGCGACTCCGGTCCGGCCGGACCCGAACCATTCGGTGAGATTCCCTTCATCGGGGAACTGATGCGAATGATGCAGGGCCAAGGGAACCCGTCTCACGACGCTCCACGGCAGATCGCCCACAGTATCGCCAACGACGGCCAAGCCGAGCCCAACGTTGACCCGGCCGACCGTATGGCGGTCGAACAATTGGTTCGAGTCGCCGAGTTGCAGGTGTCCGCAACCACCGGCATCGCGCTCGACAAGGCCGGACCCGTGAAGGTCGACGTGGTCAACCGCTCGCAGTGGGCCGACCGGACCATCAGCGACTACCGGCCCATCTTCGATGCCTTGTCGGGTTCACTCTCAGCCGGGTTCGAGCTGCCCGGAGATATGCCCGAAGACGATCCCATGTCGGCGATGCTGGCCGGGCTGAGCAAGATGATGGCCCCGCTCATGTCATCCATGACCGCCGGAACGATGGTCGGCAACCTCGCTCGCCGTACCTTGGGCGGATACGACCTTCCCGTCCCACGACCGGCCGAGAATGCGCTCCTGATCGCGTTACCCAACGTCGACGCGTTCGGCGACGAATGGTCGCTCGACCGCAACGACCTACGACTGTGGGTGTGCCTCCACGAAGTCGCGAATCATGCCGTGATGTCGGTTCCCCATGTCAGAGACCGGATGGACGACCTGCTGTCGAGACACGCGTCGGGGTTCACATCCGATCCCGACCGAATAGAGAGCAAGCTGGGCGACTTCGACCTGTCGAAGGGCCCCGAGGCATTTGCCGACATTCAGTCGATCCTCGGTGATCCCGACACCATCCTCGGCGCGGTGCGCTCGCCCGAACAAGATGCTCTCCAGCCCGATCTCACCGCTCTGGTTGCGGCCATCACCGGCTACGTGGATCACGTGATGGATGTCATCGGCGGGAAGCTGATCGGGTCGTATCCGATGCTCACCGAGGCGTTGCGGCGGCGCCGGGTTGAGGCCGACAAGGCCGACCGATTCGTCGAACGCATCCTCGGCCTCGAGCTCGACGACCGGATCCGGCCGATGGTGGCTCCCTTGC
>CAZDYO010000430.1:0-2918 GCA_964509555.1 uncultured Acidimicrobiales bacterium | reverse complement strand
GGTCACGCCCTGTTCGCGGAAGTAGGAGAGGATCTCGGGGGCGTCGGGCCTGACGGTGTCCTCGAGGAGCACCAACGCCACCGGGTCACGCTGCTCGACGAGCTGGTCGCCGAGCCAGGGTCCGCGGGCGCGGGTGACGAGCAGCACCCTGGTACCGGCGGCGGCGGCTTCGTCGGCGATGGCCCTCTCCGCCCGGTCGTCGTCGTCGAAAAGAATGTCGGGGGCGCCCAGGTAGTAGACGCCTCGTTCCCGGAACTCGGTGGCCGCCCATTTTCGGGCCGACGAGAACGGCATCGACTCGCCGACATCCCAGCCTTCGGGGGCCTGATGGGTGGCGATGATCGCCGCGAGGGTGGCGTTGGGGGCCGGGTCAGCGGCTCCGAGCGCGCCCAGCACCTCGGCAGCTTCCTGCTCGGTCGTGTCTCGCAGCGGAACCACCGAGGCCAGCGAGATCTCACCAGTGGTGATGGTGCCGGTCTTGTCGAGGCACAGGGTGTCGACCCTGGCCAACAGTTCCACCGATGCCAGTTCCTTGGCGAGAGCCTTGCGTTTGGCCAGCGCGACGACGCCGGTTATGAAGCTCAGGCTGGTCAGCAGCACCAGGCCATCGGGGACCATGGCCACCGCCGCAGCCACCGTGCTCTGGAGAGCCTCCTGCCATGCATCGGCGGTACCGAGTTGGCGAAGCAGCAGCAGAGCGGCCGCCGGCGGAATGATCACGATCAGCCAGCGAAGAATCGTGTTGACCCCGCACCGCAGCTCGCTGTCGGCCATCTCGAACCGGCGGGCCTCATCGGCGAGCTTGGCTGCGTAGGCCTCGGCCCCGATGCGGGTGGCGCGGTAGCGTCCCGACCCGGCGCCGACGAACGAACCCGACAGCACTTCATCGCCGGGATTCTTCTGCACGGCGTCGCTTTCGCCGGTGAGCAGCGACTCGTCCATTTCGAGGCCGGATTCGGTGACGACCTCACCGTCGACCACGAGTTGGTCGCCGGGGTGCATCTCGAGGATGTCGTCGGCGACCACCGCGTTCACTTCGATCTCGGATACCTCGCCGTCACGTACCACCCTGGCGATCGGGGCCGAGAGGACCGCCAGCGCCCCGAGGGTGCGTCGGGCCTGGAGTTCCTGACCGATCCCGATGATGCTGTTGGAGACGATCACACCGGCGAACAGGGAGTCGGCGGGGAATCCGGCCACGAGGATGAGCACAAAAAGGGTGCCGATGATGCCGTTGACCGGGGTGACTACGTTGGCCTTGATGATCTGCGGGATGGTGCGCATCGGGGCATCGGGCACATCGTTCACGCGGCCGTCGGCCACCCGTTCGGCGACCTCGGCCGCGGTGAGCCCTGTGGCGGTGGCAGCGCCGGCAGGAGCCTTCATCCAAGGGCTCCGGAGTCGTCGTAGCGGTAACCATCGGGCAGCATCTCAAGGCGATGGCGCGAGCCGGGCATTGATGCATCGTTGGCTTCGTACCCGGCGTCGCCCTCCCACATGGCCACCGGGCCCGATTCAGTGACGGCGATGTGGGTTTCGTGATGCCTCGCCGGACGGTCCCGCAGCGATCGAAGCACGCCCTCGACGGAGTCGAAACCGCGGATGGTGTGGAGGGTGACCCATGTGGGCGGTACCAATTCGATCTCACCCTCGTGGTGGCGGCCCAGGGCCTGGTCCGGGGTCATCCACTCGTGGTCGACGATCTCGCCGTCGTCGATGGTCACCCGGTCGCTGGCCACCGCCGCTGCGAAGAACCAGGTCGAGTAGCGCTTGGGGGCGATGGCTGGTGGAAGCCAATGGGAGAGCAGCACCATTTCGTCGGGATCGACGATCACGGATGCCTCCTCCATGGCTTCTCGTGCCGCGGCGACTCGTGCCGCGGCGAGTTCGTCGAGAGGATCGTCGGTCTGGTCGGCGAGGTCGATGCGTCCACCCGGGAACACCCACATTCCCCCGAATGCGATCTTCGAATTCTTGCGCAGCATGAGGGTGGCCGGCCCGTCGTCGGTGTCGCGCAGTACCACCACCGTGGCCGCCGGTATGGCCGGGGTCTCACCTGTCTCCTTGGCCTTTCGGGCCCATGCCGCGAATCGACTGGAGTCGGCTGTGGCCCGGTCTTCGGTGCTCATGTGGGCATGCCGCGGAACCAGCTTGATTCCTCGGTGAGCTTTCGGCTGCGCCATCCGTCGGCGGTACGGACGAGTTGATGGTGGTACCAGCCGCCGGTGAACCACACAGTTCCGTCGGTCAGCTTCAGTGGGTTGTGAAACATGGCCTCGACCTCGGCGGTGTCGCCGTCGATGGCGGCATCGATGTTGGCGATCAGGTGTTGGGTGGAGTCGAACATGGCCAGCGACTTGTCGAGCCAGTCGCACATCTCGTCGAGCCCGGCGGCCACCCCGCCGGCCGACGTGTAGTCGATGTGGGCATCGGGCGTGAACACGGCGCGGTAGAGATCCCAGTCCTTGCGGTCGACCGCCTTGGCGTAGCGGGTGAGCAGATCGGTGATCTCGATCCGGTCGGACATCTCTTCGAGATTCATGGGCTGACTTCCCTTCCCGCGGCCGTTCGCGACCACGCGAGAGGTGATCCTAGATTGCCGACCCCCAACAATGATCTATGACCTCGGCGGAGCCATAATCAATCCCATGAGGTCACAGATGCGGGCGGTCGTGTTTGCTGGTGGCTGTGCCGCGTTGGTGATGTTTGCTGCTGCTTGTTCGAGCGGTTCCACCGGTGTCGCGGGCCCGTCCACGACCCAGGGCGATCCGGTTCCCTCCGCTGCGGCGATCGTCGCCTCGACCTCGACGTCGACCACAACCACCTCGGGGCCTTTGATCGAGACGGAATCCGATGCCTTGGCGCTTCTGGCGACCCGGGCGGCGTTCACCGTCGATCAGATGGACGCAATCGCGGCT
>CAZDYO010000429.1:0-2923 GCA_964509555.1 uncultured Acidimicrobiales bacterium | reverse complement strand
GACTTGAGGAGGCATGGCAGTGGGAGAACTCGACGGCAAAGTTGCACTGATCACCGGATCATCGAGCGGGATCGGGGCTGAGTCTGCCCGCGCTCTGGCCATGGCTGGGGCTCGCGTTGTGGTCAATTCGTCGAGTTCCGTCGCTGCCGGTGAGGCCGTGGCTTCCGAACTACCGGGTGGTGCGTTCTACCTCCAGGGCGACATATCCGATCCATCCCAGTGCCGGAGCCTGGTTGGTTCAGTGGTCGAGCGTTGCGGACAACTTGATGTGCTCGTCAACAACGCTGGTTGGACCACCCGCGTGCCCCACACCGATCTCGAGGCGCTCACAGATGAGATTCTCCTCAAGACCTTCAAGGTGAATGTCCATGGCACATGGTGGATGTCGAAGGCGGCGATGCCGGCACTCACCGAGTCGGAAGGTTGCATCGTCAACATCACCTCCATCGCAGCCCTGCGGCCGGTAGGCAGTTCCATCGCATACGGGATGGCCAAGGCCGCCCTGAACATGCTCACCATTGATCTGGCCAAGCACTTCGGTCCGGTGAGGGTCAACGCTGTCGCTCCGGGCTTGGTGGCGACGCCATGGACCTCCGACTGGGAAGACAGCCATGCAGCCATCGCCGCCATGGTGCCGGCAAAGCGGTCGGCCACGCCCGAAGATTGTGCCCGGGCTGTGATGTCATGCGTGACCAACACGTACATGACCGGAGCCATCGTCAAGGTCGACGGCGGCACCACGCTGGTTTTGTGAACGTTTGGAGTCCCGAATGGGACTCCAAACGTTCACAAAACCAGGTTGTGGGGGTCGGTGGCGAGGATGGACCAGATTTCTGCGTCGTGGTACTCGCCGTTGAGTAGTAGGCGGGCGCGCATGATGCCCTCAAAGACGGCACCGACGTTCTCGGCCACGCGTCGGCTGCCTGGGTTCTCGACAGACATGTGGATCTCTACCCGCATCGCTCCGCGGTTGTCGATCGCGTGGCGCGTCAACAGATGGGCGGCCCGGGTGGCGATGCCCTGGCCGGTCCGATCGGAGCGCACCCAATAGCCGAGCTCGATGACCCTGTTGAGTTGATCGATCGGGCCCAGACCACAGGATCCGATGATCTCGTCGTCGGCATCGAGAATGATGAACGGTTCTTCCCCGGGGTTGAACTCGCCGAACATCCATTGTCGGGCTTCGGCCGGGCCGTAGTCGGAGGTGGCCCAGGGCATGAAGACCTGGAGTTCGGTCAGGGAGGCCTGAACAGCCGATGCGATTTCGGGGGCGTCATGGGCTGCGGGGGGTCGGAGGGTGACCACCCCGTCGGACAGTTTCATCCGTGAACCTGACCAACTGCAGTGGTGGGGGTGATGCGAGCCACGAGTCGTCGGTCGTCGACCATGGCCCGTCGGAATTCATCCCAATCAGGGTGCTCGGCACCGCTGATCGCCCGATGGAGGGAGACAAGCTCGTCGGCCACGGCATCGGAAGGGTCAGCGCACACGGGGTTCAGCTTTACGGTGGAGTTGAACGACACGTAACTGAACGATCCCGGGTCGGTGATGTGGAGAACCACCCTGGGGTCGCGTCGCATGTTGGCGGTCTTGGCCCTGTCGGTGGTCACCGAAACCAGGATCGCCGATCCGTCGAGCCCGTAGACGATGTCGGACGACTGCGGGCGGCCGTCGGCCCGAATGGTGATCAGAACACCGTGGTGGCGCCCGGCGGCCCATGTGAAAGCAGATTCAATGTCCATGCCACAGTCTCGCGCGGGCCCGGGCTCGCAGTTGACGGATATCGGTCGGACACGACTGGTCGCGTACGGTGTCGGCATGAGTTCGATTCCCGACTTCACCGATGTAGCCCTTCACGGGAGCGGCGACGATGCCCATCACGAACGGGCTCGCGGCGAGACCCCTTCGGCGACCATGCCCGAAGCATGGCATACCCCGGAGGGAATCGACATCGATCCGGTGGCGACCGCAGCCGATCTCGAAGGCGCCGAATTCATCCACACGCTTCCCGGACAGCCGCCGTTCCTGCGTGGGCCGTACCCGACCATGTACGTCAACCAGCCGTGGACCATTCGCCAGTACGCCGGGTTCTCCACCGCCGAGGAGTCCAACGCTTTCTATCACCGCAACCTTGCCGCCGGTCAGAAGGGCCTGTCGGTGGCGTTCGATCTGGCCACCCATCGGGGCTACGACTCCGACAATCCCCGCGTGTCCGGTGATGTGGGCATGGCGGGGGTGGCCATCGACTCGATCTACGACATGCGTCAACTTTTCGACGGGATTCCGCTCGACAAGATGAGCGTGAGCATGACCATGAACGGCGCGGTGTTGCCGATCCTTGCGCTCTATGTGGTGGCCGGCGAGGAGCAGGGGGTGAGACCCGACCAGCTTGCCGGAACGATCCAGAACGACATTCTCAAGGAGTTCATGGTTCGCAACACCTTCATCTACCCGCCGAAGCCGAGCATGCGGATCGTGTCAGACATTTTCGCATTCACCTCGCGGGAGATGCCCAAGTTCAATTCGATCTCCATCTCCGGCTACCACATGCAGGAAGCCGGGGCGACACTTGATCTGGAACTCGCCTACACCCTCGCCGATGGAATCGAGTATGTGAGGGCCGGGCTCGCCGCCGGTCTCGAGATCGACGCGTTCGCCCCGAGGCTGAGTTTCTTCTGGTGCATCGGCATGAACTACTTCATGGAGATCGCCAAGCTACGGGCGGCCAGGATGCTGTGGGCCCGGCTGATGAAACAGTTCGAGCCGAACAACCCGAAGTCGCTGTCGTTGCGCACCCACTGCCAGACCAGCGGATGGAGCCTCACCGCCCAAGATGTCCACAACAACGTGATGCGCACGTGCTTCGAGTCCAGTGCCCCCACCCCTGGCCCCACCCAATCCCTTCCCCCCCCCCCCCCCCCCC
>CAZDYO010000428.1:0-2932 GCA_964509555.1 uncultured Acidimicrobiales bacterium | reverse complement strand
TAGAACGTCGGACTTTGACTCCGGATGTTGCAGGTTCGAGTCCTGCCCGGCCAGCGAACCATCGAATCGACTGGACAGGCATGCAACTGCTCAACCACAAGAAGCTCCACGTTGTCGCGGGGCGGGCCACCACCCAGCTCGCCACCGACATATGCCATGAGCTGGGGGTGTCGCTCGGCCACGCCAACATCGCCGAATTCGCCAACGGTGAGATTCATGTCCGATACGGCGAGTCCATTCGTGGCGCCGACGTGTTCATCGTGCAGTCCCACACGAGTTGGGAGGACGGCTCGATCAACGACGCGCTGATGGAGCACCTGATTCTTGTCGATGCCGCCAAGAGGGCGTCGGCCAAGCGGATCACCGTGGTGGCCCCCTTCTACGGCTACGCCCGTCAGGATCGCAAGGCCTCCGGTCGCGAGCCGATAACCGCCCGTTTGGTGGCTGATCTGTTCCGACGGGCCGGAGCGAATCGCCTGGTTTCGGTCGATCTTCACTCGGGGCAGATCCAAGGGTTCTTCGATGGTCCGGTCGATCATCTCACCGCCATGCCTGTTCTGATCGACTACCTGTCCGATCTCGACGACGACAACATGGTGATCGTGTCGCCCGACGCCGGCCGGGTGAAGGTGGCCGAGCGCTACACCAGTCTGCTCCATGCCGATCTGGCGATAGTCCACAAGCGCCGGGCCAAGGATCAGAAGAACATGGTGGAGGCCAAGGAGATCGTTGGTGAGGTCAAGGGTCGGAGCTGTGTTCTGATCGACGACATGATCGACACCGGCGGCACCATCGTCGCGGCGGCCGAACTACTGATCGAACAGGGAGCCGAGCGGGTGATTGTGGCCACCACCCATGGCGTGTTCTCGGGCCCGGCCATCGACCGGCTCAAGAACGCGGCGATCGAAACCGTCGTGTGCACCGACACGGTTCCGCTTCCGGCCGAGAAGCAGATCGACAAGATCAAGGTCATCTCGGTGGCTCCGATCATCGCCCGCGCCATCTCTGCGGTATTCGAGGACACATCCGTCAGCGAAATATTCGGTGGCAACAACCTGGCCTGATCGCACCGGGGTGTGATCGTTGGTGTTTCTCCGAGATCGAGCCGGTAGCCTGATCCGCCGGTTCACACCCGAACCAACTGTCCGTTGAGTGCCCTGTTCAGGAGCCGAATAATCATGTCAGAACTGCTGCTGAAGGCTGCTACAGGCCGTCCAGAAGGCACCCGTCCGTCTCGTCGTCTTCGTCGTGCCGGCCAGATCCCCGCCGTGGTCTACGGCCTCGGTGCCGACCCGCTCACGGTGTCGGTTGAGTGGCTCGAGCTTCGTCAGGCCATCACCACCGACCTCGGCCTCAACGCACTGATCACTCTCGATATCGACGGCAAGAAGCAGCTGTCGCTGGTCAAGGACATCCAGCGTCACCCGGTCAGGCGCGACGTGCTCCACGTCGATTTCATTCGTGTGGAGGAGGGAGCCGAAGTCGAGGTTGAGGTTCCGTTGATTCTCACCGGTGAGGCCAAGTCGGTCGAGCGTGCCAGCGGCATGGTCGACCAGGTCATCCACAATCTTCCGGTTCTGGCCAAGCCCGACTCGATCCCCGAGGTTCTCTACGCTGACGTGTCCGCCCTTGAGGTCGGCAGTTCGCTGCGTGTCTCCGAGATCGAGATGCCCCCCGGTGTTCGTCCTGCGGGCGATCCCGAGTCGGCCTTTGCCGTGGGTCTCATCACCCGCTCCACCAAGGAGTTCCTGCGCAGCGAACGTGCCGCTGAGGCCGCTGCCGAGGGTGAAGAAGCCGACGAAGAGACCGAAGAGTCCTGATTTCGGCGGGCCGGCTTCGAGATGGCCAGCCTGGGCACCGGGAGCGAGGATGAGATCACCGGCGACCTCCTGGTCGTGGGTCTCGGCAATCCGGGCGACCAATACGCCTCCACGCGCCACAACGTCGGGGCATGGGTCATCGACGAGTTGGCTGCCCGCGTCGGCGGGCGCCTCAAGCCATCCAAACACGAACACGCTCTCGTCGACTCACAACTGATCGGCGGCCGTCGCCTGACATTGGCGTTCCCGGCCACCTACATGAACGATTCGGGCCGAGCGGTGTCCCAGTTGGTGAAACGGCGGGGCATCGATGATTTCTCGAGGCTGTTGGTGATCCACGACGAGCTCGATCTTCCCGTGGGCCGAATGAAGCTGAAGTTCGGCGGTGGTCTGGCCGGCAACAACGGCCTCAAGTCGATCAAGGCCCACCTGCATTCCGGTGATTTTTGCCGGTTGCGGGTTGGCGTCGGCAAACCACCTGCGGGTCGGATGACCGGTGCCGACTACGTGTTGCGTGCACCGAGCCGAGCCGACCGCAAAGTGCTCGATCAGATGGTCGTGGAGGCGGCCGACGCGGTCGAGATGGTGCTGACCGACGGAATCGCATCGGCCATGAACAAATACAACTCGCTCTGAGGATCGTGTGACCGCAGCATCCAATCAAGCTCCTCTCGCCAGCATCCTCCCGCTTCTGATCGACGATCCTGCCTTCCTTACACTGGTCGGCCACCGGGTCTCGTCGCTGGCGGTTCCCGATGCCGCTCGTGCTCTCACCATTGCCGGTCTGGCGACAGCGTCCGATCGACGCCCGGTGCTGGTGGCCACGTCCACCCACTCCGAAGCCGACCGGCTGGCCACCGACATTTCCGCGGTGCTCGGCCCCGACCAAGTGGACTTGTTCCCGCCTTGGGAGACCCTTCCGTTCGAACGGGTCAGCCCGACCGTGGAGACCATGGGCAACCGGTTGAGGGTGCTCAACAGATTGCGCGACCCAGCCACCTCTCCGGCTGTGATAGTTGCGTCCACCAGGGCACTGGCCCAGAGGATCGATCCCGACGCGGTCGTCGATCCGGTGGTGGTTGGCACCGGCGACGTACTCGACCCGGTCGAAC